>CAZUPJ010000213.1:0-3202 GCA_964622185.1 uncultured Treponemataceae bacterium | reverse complement strand
GTTGAAGTTCTACTGATTTGAAAGCAGGAATCATACCAGCTTTATTTACCATGTAGTCATGACCTTCAGGTGTTGTTGCAAATGAAGCTAAGAATTCAAGTGCTGCTTCTAAGTTAGGACTGTTTTTGTTTACAGCATAAAAACTTGGAGCAAATGTTGAAAGACCTTTTTGAGGTACATTTGAGAACGCATTCGGAGCATAACCAATTTCAAATGTTACACCCAATTGATTCATATTAGGGTCTACCCAGTTACCTTGGTGTAAGAAAGCTGTTTTTTGTTGCGCAAAGGCACCAACTTGGTTGTCATAACTTCCATTTGTAAGGATACCTTGGTCTGCATAGATAAATAACAATTGTAAGAATTGAGCATATTCAGTAAAACGTGCTTCATCAAATTCGCCTCTAAGCACAGCATCAACTACACTTGTGTCGCCATATTCAAGACCATTTGCAAGAAATGTTGAAAAGTGATGTTGTGAAGCATCCCACCACATTCCACCTGAGAGCGATGTAGCAATTGAAACAACAGCATCAAGACCTAATTCTTCTTTCATAGAATCGATTTTTTCAAATGCAGCTTGGTATGCATCGCGTGTTGTAAGGCTTGCAGGGTCTACACCCGCTTTTCTTAAAATTTCAGCATTGTATGCTAAACCATAGCCTTCAATAGCAGTTGGAAATCCGTATACCTTTCCGTCACTAACAAATGAAAGATCTGTATCTTTTACCCAGTCTTCATTTGATAAATCATACATATAATCTTTAAAAGTATTAAATTCACCTAAACCACCAAATGAAAATACATCTGGCATATCGTCAGCTTGTGCTTTTGCTTTAAGAGCTCCACCGTAGTCTTGGCCACCACCAAGTGTTTCTACTGTTACAGTAGTTCCTGTTCGTGCAGAATAATCTGCAGCATATGCATCAATTGCATCTTTAATTTCAACTTTTACTTGAAACATTTCTACTGTGTTATCAGCTTCTTGACCACCACCAGCAAATGCTGTAAAAGCAAGTGAGAGTACCATAAGTACTACAACAATTTTTTTCATTATTTCCTCCGAAAAATATTACTAGGTGTTACGTAACACCTAGCATGAGTATACCACAGTTACTTATTTTGTCAAGTAACAAACTTAAAAAATTGTGAAATTTTATATTTTTTTTATGTACTTATTGGTTTTTTTTGAAAAATACGATACAATTGTGTATTAAAACATAAAAGGATACAAATATGAAAGATTTTATTGAATATGATGACTTTGCAAAACTTGATATGAGAGCGGGAACAGTTCTTAGTTGCGAAAAAGTTGAGAATGCAGAAAAACTTTACAAAATTATGGTAAACACAGGCGAAGAAAATCCACGTCAAATTGTTTCTAGCTTAGTTGATTACTACACTGCTGATGAACTGGTTGGGAAACGCATTATTGTACTTGTAAACTTAAAGCCCAGAAAAATGCGTGGCATTGAGTCACAAGGTATGCTTTTGTGTGCAGAAACAGAAGATGGTAAAACATGTGTGCTATTAAAGCCTGAAGCAGATGTTGAACCAGGAACCTCTGTAACTTAATCTGACAATGTGCAGTGAATAATTAATTAAGGAAAATCGAAAAGATGGCATCGTGTGAAGAGTTTATAGAATTTGCGGTTGACCAAATACGTGATACAGGAATCGTACGCTATAAAAAGATGTTTGGCGAATACATGATATATGTAAACGATAAACCCCTTTTATTAGTGTGCGATGATACTGTATTTGTAAAAAAGTTTGATGAATTGACAGAGGTAATGAGGGAAGCCGAAACAGGAACTCCCTACAAAGGGGCAAAAGAGCATTACGTTTTAGATATAGAAAATGTTGAGCTTTCAAAAGAAGTAATAAGGGTAATAGAGCCTCTTAAAGAGGTCCCAAAACCTAAAAAGAAAAAAACTAAGTAAATTTATATCTTTGCTTTACAAAGTTTTTCGCACCTTTTCACTAATCTTTGGACCATATATTAACAAAGCTTCATCTTCATTTCTTAAGAGTCTATTTAACACATTATAAATATCTTCATGCCTAATTGAACGAATATGAGAAATAGTTTCTTCTAAAGAACACTGTTCAAAGCCTAGAAAATAATTTTTTGACAAAAACTTCATTCTTTGTTCCATATCTTCACTTGCTATTATTTCTTCACCAATAATATGTTCTTTTGCAGCGAGTATTTCGTCATCCAAAAATCCATCTTTAAGAATTACGTTAAGCTCTCTTCTCAATAACTCCACTACTGATACAACATTTTTTTTAGATGCACTCGCATAAGCACACCAATATGCACAATCAGAATACATTGAAACAAAGCTATATACGCTATAACAGGAACCGCTTTTTTCACGTAAAGTCTGAAAAAGCCTTGAACTCATAGTATCTCCAACCAGTGCATTTACTATTGCTAGAGCGTAATAATCAGTATATAAAAGGGGTATTTCAATTGGATACAGTACAAAAATTTGCTCTTGTTGAAAATCTGCTTCAACAAAGTGCACTCCCCTATTCCATTTTGGCTTAATAAAATTAGATAGATTCTCTTCATTTTTTTGCCGTTGTCGTAAAGTATTCAATTTTTCACATATCATTGATTCTTCTATATTTCCAGAAACGGTAACCGTTAAAGGGGCTTTAACAAAATACTTTGTATACCACTCAACAAGAAATGATTGAGTAATTTTTTTTATACCTTTTTTTGTTGCAATAATTGAACTTGAAATTGCATTTTTAGGCCATACGGTTTGAATAGAAGCATCAAGGGCTGTTTCTTCAGGGTCATCAAGAGAAGAAACAATTTCACTTAAAATCACTTTTCGTTCTCGTTCAATTTCGTCTTCGTTAAAAACTGAGTTTTCAACCATATCACAAAGGATTTCCAGTGCTGTTGTTATGTGCATTGCAGGAACCACACAATGAAGACATACCTGCTCCCTTTCGGTAAAAGCATTAACATAACCACCAATTTTGTCAAAACCAGCTGCAATATCAAATGCTGTTCTAGTTTTCGTACCCTTAAAAAGCATGTGCTCTACAAAATGGCTGATTCCTTTTTCACCCTTTGCTTCGTAGCGTGAACCACATAAAAACCAAAAACCTATTGCAACTGTTTTTACCGTGTCAATTGATTCTGTGATAAGCATGATATTATTTTTAAGTATTGTTTCAG
>CAZUPJ010000212.1:0-3215 GCA_964622185.1 uncultured Treponemataceae bacterium | reverse complement strand
AAAATCTCTGTTAAGTCTTTCTGCTTCTGACCAAAAAAGGGCAGGCCATTTATGCTTTCCACAATCAAGTGTTAGCTTTAAATGCATTTTTTCAGTTTTTCCCATTATATTTGCATCAACTATTTTTGCGCTTTTACACATGAGCGACAAAGATTGATTCTCTTGCCCAAATGGTTCAAATAGTTCAAGTGTTTTTTTTATGTCAGGATTCATATAACTTAATGGTAGTTCTGCATCTATATATATTTGTTCATCTTCACTAGATGGAATGGTAATATTTTCGATGTACGATTCAAACCTATGTAAAAGTTCCTCAAGCGAGCTTTTTTCAAAACTAAAACCTGCAGCAAAATCGTGCCCGCCATAATTTGAAAAAAGGTCTGCACAAGAATGTAATATACCTAAAACTTCAACACCGCACGATGAGCGGGCAGAGCCTACGCAACTAGCTTCATCAATATTTGTAATAACAATTGCAGGTATCTTGTGCTGTTTAGCAAGTTTATTTGCGACAAGACCTGTAACCCCAGGATGTATTTTTTCATCTACTACAACGACCAATTTTTGCTTAAATCGCACTAAACTTTTATATGCTTTGTCTTCGGTACTTGCAATAGCATCACTTTCTAAGTTTTTGCGCTCCACATTTAAGGCAATAATCTTTTGTGCATAGGTGTCTCTCATGGCGGACTCTTTTTCAAGAAAAAGGTTTACTGCAACGTCGCTTTGGCCTAAACGTCCAGCAGCATTCAACACTGGATTTACATTCCATGAAAGTGTTGTAGCGCTCATTGGCTTTCCAAGTAAATCAAGCCTTTGAAAAAGTTCTTGTAATCCAGCTCTGAGCGTTCCATTGTTTATTGCAGAAAGCCCTTGTTTTACCAAAATGCGATTTTCGTTTCTAAGAGGCATTATATCTGCAAGTGTTGAAAGTGCTACTAATTGTAAGTCGAGAGCATCGTGTTCTGCATCTTTTTTGTTTGCATTTTGTTTGCTTGCAAATGTTACAAAAAGGTTGAAAAATGCATCAAGCTCATCAGAAGGACTATCACTATATTTTGCAATTTTTGACATAGTTTTTAATCTGAGTAAACTGGAGGTTCCTAACGATGGCATAACTTTAGATATTTCAGGGCGAACATCAAGCATATTTATTAAATCGCCTTGCCCAAATATTTTTTCAAGTTGTCTCTTTTGTAATGGCTCGTCCCAACATAATATTTGTTGCCCTTGTAAAAAGGAAGGAAGCCTTGTTTGGTTTATTGAAAGCATATCAGGTATTATTGTCTCGGTAATTCTGTCTGTTTCAACCAAGTTAATCATTTTTAAGCCTTCAATTATATAGGCATCGTTTACTGGCCGAATATTCAGTAAACAAATTTGCTGTTTATATAATTCAAATTGTGAAAACCGCAAGGCAGTTACCAATTTATATGCAACTGAACATCCGCTTAATTCTCTAAAAGGATAGCCCGAATTTTCATCTTTTGGGTCTATTATTATTGCAGGTGAGGGAAGTTCACTTGGTGGCATGTGATGGTCTACAATTATTACATCTATCCCAAGGCTTGCAGCATATGCAATTTCTTGATTGTTTGATATTCCGCAATCAACGGTAATAATAAGTGAGCCATAGTTTTTGGAAAAATCATCAATGGCTTGTATCGTTAAGCCGTATGGTTCATCTTCAAGTGGAACTTTCCATGTTACTTCAATGCCCATTTGCTCTAAGTAGGTATGTAATACCGTTGTTGCTGTTACGCCGTCTACATCTGAATCACCAAAAATTAAAACTCTTTCGCCTTCATCTTTTGCTTGCTTTATACGGTCAACTGCATCTTCCATGTTATTAAATAAAAAGGGATTGTGTAAATACCGTTTGTCATCTTCCATAAAGTATAGAATGTCGTCGCCCTCGATAATTCCACGGCGTAAAAAAATTGACGCGATGAGAGAATCACAACTGTATCGTTCTACAAGTTCTTTTACCGTTTCTGCGGCAACCGGTTTTTTTATCCATTTACTCATAATATTCCTCTTCCTGCTTCCAACGTTTTTAATTTTGAATG
This sequence comes from uncultured Treponemataceae bacterium, assembly GCA_964622185.1. Classification (GTDB taxonomy): domain Bacteria; phylum Spirochaetota; class Spirochaetia; order Treponematales; family Treponemataceae; genus CAYJFX01. The sequence continues at coordinate 1,146 of CAZUPJ010000212.1, read as the reverse complement.
CACCGTATGTTGTATTAAAAAATATAATAATTCGTGAAGTTCTTGAACACTTTGCATTGAAATATTCAAAGTGCGTACTTCTTTTGCCTCAAGGGCACTTATCGCATGTAAATATAAAATAGCTTCCTTTGAAAGGTAGAAGTCTTTTGTTGCTGTTTGTTTATGCTCAGAATGTGAACAGTCTTGGCATAAAAAAGAATGCTCTCCAACTGAGTACCATGATACCATATTTTCGCCACAATGCATACACCTCGAAACGTCACTTTGTAAACCTAAATGCTCTAAATATCGCCATAAAAAACGCAATGTTCCAAGACGAGCTTGCTCTTCTGTTGACAAGTTTAAGCCATCTAAAAATCCATTTATCATTACATATAGTTCTGATGAGTCTTCAAAGTGATTAACATCTACCACATGGGAAGCAAATCCGTGTGTTTTTATTACAAGCTCTGCAGCAAGAGATGCTGCATAGGTTTTATATAAATTATTTCGTATATCGCTTCTAAATTTTTTCGGGTCAAAATCTGTTATTTTAATTGATTTCTTTACAGAATCAATATAGAGCCACATGGTTCCCGCATGATAGGGTGAAACGCTTGAGCGAAGTTTTCCTTTTCTGCCACCGTATACGACAGCTGTTAAAATACCACGTTCGGCTGTGAGAATAGTTGCAATTCTATTATTTTCTCCCATAGGCTTAGTGCTAAGTACTAAAGCCTCGAGTGATGTGTTGCGATTCATTGTAGCTATTATAGCATAAAGTGCTACTTTTATTAAGTATTTTTTTTATAAACTATATATTTTTGTAATCTTTTTTTGAGCTAAAAAAGGAATGTTTTATAATCTCTTGACCTTTGAGCCTTTAGTCGGTACAATATAAGATAAATAAAATGGGTGTTTTGTCTACAGGTAGATAAAACACTTTTTACAGAGGTTTGTCAGTGTTTCTAAAAGGTCTTGAAGTTTTTGGTTTTAAATCGTTCGCCGATCGTACTCGTATCGAATTTGCAGATGGAATAACTGCACTTTTAGGACCTAATGGCTGTGGAAAAAGTAATGTTGTAGATGCCGTTAAGTGGGTTTTGGGTGAACAAGCTGCAAAAACTATGCGTGCAGAAAAAATGGAAGACATTATTTTTAATGGAA
>CAZUPJ010000211.1:0-3223 GCA_964622185.1 uncultured Treponemataceae bacterium | reverse complement strand
CTCGGAACATTTATAATAGTATGGGCAAGTAAAAAAATCAGTAAGCCGTTTACACGCTTAGCCTCTGAGTGTAGTGTGCTTGCACATGGGGATTTTACGGGAAAGTCGCCCAATTTTGATACGCGAGAGGCACAAGAAATATCTGATGGGCTTAACGATATTCGATTAAGCATGATTAAACTTGTGGAATCTATGTCTAAGTCTACAGGGCAAATTACAAATGTTAATGATGAACTTGTAAATACAAGTGAAAATACAAGGCAAAGTATAGAAAAAGTAGAAAGCTCAGTAACATCTATTTCAAGTGACATTGCTTCTGCCATGGAAAGAACCGGTGGTGCAGTTGCAGAAATTGAAGACTCAATTGAAAAACTAAATGGCCAAATTCAAAAACAAGGTGGCTATTTAGAAGAATCGTCCAGTGCCATAAAAGAAATGAGTGAAAATATTTCGTCTATAGACCATAGTACAGGAACAATGAGTACACTTGTAAGTCAATTAGTAAAAAATGTAGAAGAAGAGCACACGTACATTGCAGAAACGGGCAATAAGTTACAAGATGTAAGCAAGGGTTCTATTTCCTTGGTAGAAATAAACGAGCTTATAGCAAATGTGGCAGAGCAAACAAATTTATTGGCAATGAATGCAGCAATAGAAGCTGCCCACGCAGGAGATGCAGGAAAAGGATTTGCCGTTGTATCTGACGAAATTAGAAAGCTAGCCGAAACGACATCAAACCAGTCAAAGAATGCAAGCAGTGTTATAGCAACAATAAAGAATCACATAGAAGAGATAGTAGTTTTTTCTGATAAGCTAACAAATGCGGCAAATATAACTATGGATGTTATTACAAAGGTATCACAAATAACTGATGAAGTAAAAAATGCTATGCAAGAACAAGCGATTGGATCAAGACAAGTGTTTGAAAGCATGGTAGGTGTAGATGAAATAACGCATGAAATAAAATCAAGCTCACACACGATTTTAGGAAGTGCGGGGCGTGCAAAAGAGGCACAAAAATCTTCTAATGACCATATTATGGAATTGATAGGTGGAATAAAAGTTGACATTGATACTATTGGTGAAGCTGCAAAAAAAGTTGCCACAGGGGTCGACTCTGGCAAAAAGAGCATTGAAAGTTTAAATACCGATATTGCTCAATTCAAAATTAGTAGTGCTCAGTAATACACAGCCCTCTTTGTACCAGTAAAAAGCATAATTGACGTTGATGAAATTAACCAAAAAGTAAAATCAAACTCTACAGTTTCTTACTTCTTTATAGAAGATATAATGATAGGAGTATCAGATTAATTAAAGAAATAGCATTTACAATGCTATTTCTTTAATTAATCATAGTTATTTATGCAAAACGTACATAAATAACTTAAATAAATCTTGACAGCAGCCAAATCTCGCTTTATACTTTTAATAGTATGTAGCTAAAAAGTGAGGAGCAAAATGAAAAAATCCCTATCATTCATTATTATGAGAACAAGTTTAATTGTTTTATTACTTGTTGTAGCAATAATATCAAATGTATTTTTGTTTAATGCAGACAAAACCCTTAATAATTCAATTGAAGACTCTGTAAATACTACGGCAGAATTAATTCATCAAGAAATAAAAAATCTACTATCTAGCACAATAGGAGCGGTAGAATTTGTTGCGGGCGTTGTCGAGGTATCAATAGATGATGACGAATTTGAAAAAATACTTCAACATATGTATGCAGAAGATGAAGATGTAGACATATATTTTGCAAAAAGGCCTCCTGAGCAAGGAGAAGATCCCTATTTTGTTGTAGCAAATGGGTGGGTTCCACCTGAGGGATGGAGTGCATATGTACGGCCATGGTATTTAGGAGCTGTAGAGCAAAATGGAGAATTGTTTTTTTCTGAACCGTATACTGATGACCAAACAAACCTACAAGCAATGACCATTGCTAAAGCTGTATATAATGAGAACAAAGAGCTTCTCGGTGTTGTTGCTTTAGACATAAGCTTAAGCGAACTCGCTGCTGTAACGGGGAACATGGTTGTATCTGAAAACTCAAGAAATTTTATTATTGATAAAGATGGAATTGTAGCTATTAGTCTTAATTCTGCAATGATAGGCCTTCATATAGATTCGCCCGAAGTAACCTCTCAGTTTGAAGTTATACAATCCTTTAGAAATGACATAACATTCGATACTCATTCAAGCCATTTTTACAAGGATATATACATGGCTTCAACTCCTATTGAGGGTACTCCATGGGTTGATATATTGTATGGTCCATTGAACGACTTAGAAAAAGAATTAGATGCACTATTATTGAGTGGTATTATCATTGCGCTTATATGTGTTATTTTAGGATGCTTTATTATAACGTTATTTAGCAAAAAAATTAGTACGCCGTTTACCCAATTGGCATCTGAATGTGGAGTGCTTGCGGTGGGCGATTTTACGGGAAAGTCACCGGCATTCGGAACACGAGAGGCACAAGAAATATCTGACGGACTTAATGAAATAAGGTTAAGCATGACAAAACTGGTAGAATCTATGTATAATTCTACAGGACAAATAACAAATGTTAATGATGAACTTGTAATTACAAGTGAAAACACAAGGCAAAGTATAGAAAAAGTAGAAAGCTCAGTAACATCTATTTCAAGTGACATTGCTTCTGCCATGGAAAGAACCGGTGGTGCAGTTGCAGAAATTGAAGACTCAATTGAAAAACTAAATGGCCAAATTCAAAAACAAGGTGGCTATTTAGAAGAATCGTCCAGTGCCATAAAAGAAATGAGTGAAAATATTTCGTCTATAGACCATAGTACAGGAACAATGAGTACACTTGTAAGTCAATTAGTAAAAAATGTAGAAGAAGAGCACACGTACATTGCAGAAACGGGCAATAAGTTGCAAGATGTAAGCAGGGGTTCTATTTCTCTTGTAGAAATAAATGAACTTATAGCAAATGTTGCAGAGCAAACAAATCTATTGGCAATGAATGCCGCAATAGAAGCAGCACATGCCGGAGATGCAGGAAAAGGATTTGCAGTAGTATCTGATGAAATAAGAAAACTGGCAGAAACAACATCAAACCAGTCAAAGAATGCAAGCAGCGTTATAGCAACAATAAAGAATCATATTGACGAAATAGTTGTGTTTTCCGACAAGCTTACTAATGCGGCAAATATAACTATGGATGTTATTACAAAGGTATCACAAATAACTGATG
>CAZUPJ010000210.1:0-3241 GCA_964622185.1 uncultured Treponemataceae bacterium | reverse complement strand
ACTTTATTGAACTTGCAAATGTTGTAGAAAAAGCTCATCAAGAAAACTGTATGGATGAAATTCAGTCATTATGCGATGAACACTTAAGTCATACAAAGCATAGTATAATTGCACTATACATTTCAGGTATGATTGCACTCAAGAAAAAAACACTAGACAACTCAGCTCTTATTGAACTTATTAATATTTTTCATGATAATCACAAAGGTAATGTTGTTGTATATTTATGTGAAAGTATACTTGCAGAAGATGATAGCAATAAATACGCACTTAGAACGCTTGCAGATGCATACAATCAGGAAAACAATGAAGCTGTATGGGAAATTTACGAAAACATTGTTCGCTTAGATTATGAAGAAGCAGATATTGCAAAACTTCTTGCAGAACGATACGAAAAAGAAGGTAACGAAAAAGACGCCATTGATTATTATAAAAAAGCACTATTACGATATGTAAATAAAAAAAGTGAAAACCAAATTAAAGAAATTTGGTCAAAGCTTGTTAATTTAATTCCTGAAGAAATCGACTTTTTCTTGCTTGTGCAAAGAAAAATTGCTAAAACAATTTCAGAAACAAGAAGTGCAACTCTTATGCAAGATTTGTACATGTACTATAAAGATCAAAAAGATTGGAACATCGCTATAGATATTTTAAAGCTCATTTTAGGAATTGACGAAAAAGATTCTTGGGCTCGAAAAGAAATTGTAGAGTGCTTCAAAGGTAAGTATTCAGGGCACAGCCAACTAGAAGATTACGTTAGAGTTTCAAACCTTAACCAAAGTTGGAGAAACGTATTTGAAGCTATAAGCGACTTTGAAAAACATATTGCCTTTGATGCTAAAAACTTTGTATTTCATCGCACATGGGGTGTTGGTGTAATTAAAAAAGTTGAAAATGACGAAATTTCAATAAATTTTGGAAAAAAACATGGTATTCGCGATATGTCATTAAAAATGGCAGTTAATGCACTTCAACCTCTTCAAAGAGAACATATTTGGGTATTAAAAGCCACAAAGTCTAAAGAAGAGCTTTTAAAAATGGTAAAATCTGACAAAGTTTGGACATTAAAAACCATTATTAAGAGCTTTGACAATAACTGTGACTTTAAACGAATTAAAGCAGAACTTGTACCTTCAATTTTAACAGCTGGAGAATGGACAAGTTGGAGCAATACGGCTAGAAAACAAATTGAAAATGATCCAACATTTGGTATTAATCCTAACGATATAACCATGTATAACGTTCGTGAAAGAGCAATTTCACAAGAAGAAAAACTTTCCAATGAGTTTAAAGCTCAAAAGCAATTTTTTATGCGACTCGACATTTTAATGCGTTTTTCTCAAGAAGCCGACACAGAATCAGAACTTTTTGCAGATATGTTTGAATACTTTGCAGCACACGTTCGCTCTTTTTCAACCGTTAATGAGCAAACAATTGCGGCCTTCTTAGTAATTAGACGCATTGTAGCAGAGCACCCACATATGGATGCTGGAAGTCGTGTAACCTTTGAGCAATTCTACTCAGGAATAGAAAATCCTGTAGCATTATACAGTTCATTAAAAGATACAAAGAATACCTTCCTACGGCAAGACTTTTTACACTGTATAAAATCGTTACTACCAAACTGGGCAGAACAATACGCTCTGCTCTTCCCTATTGTTCTACACAGAGATATGCTTACCGTTCTTTTAAACACTGGGCATACTGATACCGTGCAACAATTGGCTATAAGCAGTTTTGATAACTACAGAAACTATAGAGATGCTGCAATGTTCTTTTTCAAGGAAGCACAAACTGAAGATTGGTTTAAAGATGCAGATATTCCATTTGAAAAACAACTTATTACCTTGATTCGTATTATGAATCTTTGTTTTAGAGAAATTGCAAACCAACATGATACAACCGAAAACAAAAAAATTATTCGTAACATTCAACAAGTTTTGTTTAAGGATAATGTATTATTAAACTACATGCTTGAAAATGATGCAGACACAATTACAAGACTTTACACAGTAGTAAATGATGTTAAAGATTTAGACCCTGCTATTAAACAAACACTTAGAAACAGAATTCTTGAAAAGTTTCCTTCATTTAAGTTTCATAATGCAATTGAAGAAAAAACTGTTGCACCGCGTGGCTTAATAGTAACATTAGGTATGCTAAACAAGAAAAAGCAACAGCTTGAACACATTGTTAATGTTGAAATACCAGAAAATTCAAAAGAAATTGGTGAAGCGTTAGCACAAGGTGACTTAAGAGAAAATGCAGAATATAAAGCAGCAAAAGAAAAACAAAGTCAACTTGATAATATTGCAAGTCGCTTACAAGATGAAATTGAAAAAGCACAAGTCTTTGATCCATCAACGGTAACTGTTGCACATATTGGTTTTGGAAATACGGTAACATTGTTAAATAAAAACAACAACGAAATAGAAGAGTTTACTATTTTAGGACCTTGGGAATCAGACCCAGACAATAAGATTATTTCTTATATGTCACCTTTAGGACATGCTCTTTTACATGCAAAAGAAGGTCAAGAATTGGAATTTGTTATTAACGAAGTAACACATTCGTACCAAGTAAAAACAATTAAAATTGCAGATTTTTAACCTGTAACGAGCAAAGAAAAACCGCCAAAGCACTTGCAAGGCGGTTTTTTTATAATCACAAAATAAATGCATGACGTGTTCATAATTAAAACAAGGCTTTTAGTTAATACTATCCTTCCAAAATTGACTTTGCCTTTGCTTTAATACTGTTTGCTACCTCACCTTCTGTTAAGGCTTGCACTGTTCCTCGTAATGCCAGTGACGGATTTTTTTTATAAATATCAAGTCCTGTCCCCTGTGTTGAAACATCCGTACTTGCTAAATAGGCTTCAGTTACTTTGTCAAATTTTGAATTTTCATATTTTGCAAACTCTTTTCCAAGCGCGTAACGCAAATTTTTCTTTTTGTCATCATCAACTACTTCTAATGCTAGTTCAATTGCAGCATCTATACCTTTACTTACATCATACTGAATAAAAGCACTTGCAACTTCAGCTTTAACAGAATCGCCTACTAGAGAAGCTTCAAGCAGTTCTATCATGTAATCTATCCCATCAGAGTAATTTAGATATGCAATGGTATCATAACATTTATTTTTAACTGAAATCTCTGTGTCATTTTTTGCCCTGTATAAAAGCGAAGCTCCTGCTTGTTGTAATTGGCGCTCATGCACAGAATCTATAGCTTGTAAA
>CAZUPJ010000209.1:0-3248 GCA_964622185.1 uncultured Treponemataceae bacterium | reverse complement strand
GTTATAAGAGCCGAGGGATATGTGTATAACAATGTGGGACAAATTGTTCTTAAAGCTGATGAAAGTGGTTTTGTAACAAAATATGAGTATGATGAGCAGGGTAGGCTTAAAACGGTATGTTATCCATATTCGGAAGAAAAGACCGCACTTGATAAAAATGAAGCAGGCGAGGCAGGTCTCTTTGCCATAAGAGATACACATAAAGGTGAACTTTTATATCTGTCGAATGACGAAGTTCGTAATATTTCTAATCTTTTAAATATGGTAAGTTATGCACGATCAAATATACTACGGTCTATACAAACGGTTTTAAAAGAATCTTATACGTATGATAACAATTCAAATCGGCTTACAAAAACAACAGCATGGGGAATAATTCAATATTCGTATGATGCAGAAAACAGGCTAATACATTCAGGGTCTCATGGCAGCGGAACAAATTTTTCATATGATGCAAATGGGAATCTTTTAAAAAAACAGAATGCATATAAAACGGAGCTATTTATGTATAATGGTATAAACCGTATGGAAAAGGCAGTTGTAAACAACATAATTTTGCAAACACAAACAACCAGTGCCTATACATATGATGCATTTGGAAGACGAAATATGGCACAAAATAATGGGTTAAAAATAATTCGCACCTTGTACGATGGACTAAGCCATGATATAATTAGAGAAGCAGAAGTTTTTTCAGATGGAGCGTTTACAACAGACTATGCAACCCAAGATGCTGGATATCAATTTACTGAGTTTGGCTCAGGGCGGTATTTTTTTGTAGATGAGGAATTCTTAGATACAGGCAAAAATAAGAATAGTTTTAAAACAGGTGGTGAACGCTTTTCAGGAAGCAAAGTGCCACTTTATGCAAAGGGAGAAATGGTTGGAGTGAATTATACTGAAAATGTAAATCGCAAAACTCTTTATTATGGAACCGATATTTTAGGAAGTGTTAGAAGTGTAACGCAAGATTATGCAGAACTTGAAAGTCGTTACGAATATGATGCTTTTGGAAAACCATACAAGGGTGAGTTTGTAACAGGACTAAGCAACGGCTACACAGGAAAACCGTATGACACAACCACAGAATTATACAATTACGGATTCAGAGATTACAGCCCCACTCAAGCACGCTTCACAACTATTGATCCAATACGCGATGGTACAAACTGGTTTAGTTATGTTGCAAACGACCCGGTGAACTTTGTTGATTTGTGGGGGTTGGAAACAGTTTACCACCAAACGGGAGTAAAGCAACAACATTATGCTACTTCGCTAACACAAGATGGTTATATAGTCCCTGTGTTTTTAGGTAACTCTACTACTGTAACGGTAGATGAGCAAGGTTGTTATTTGGTTTGTGTGTCTAATGCGACGTTTGCATTGAACGAAGAAGGGAAGTCTGTGTTAGAATTAAATAATGAAAAAAGTAATTTTTTAGATTCAAACAGCAGTAGCTCACAATCTGTTAATATGCAAAAATTTGCAGAAAATAACGACCTTGAATTTGATTATTGGACAAAAAGCGTTCAAGGAAACCTTTCTAAAAAAATAAATGAACTACACGCATCGGAAACAGAGTTTGCCGTACTTGCCCAACTTCCTTACAATAGCAAAGGTGACACACACTGGGTGATTATTACTGGTGAAACCTTTACATGGACAGATCCAGACATAGGAGTTGAACAAGATTATGTTAAAGTATTAGGGTCCTCTGTAAATGATAATAACGAGTATGCTCGACCAAAAAGCTGGGAATCTATGGGAGATTATGTTTATGCCCCCACTGCTGAAATAAAAAAAATTCATACATATAATATCCCTTCTACCAATGTTGAAGTAACCACCTCAGTTGCACCACCAGCGTTAGTTAAGAATATAAAGAATAATTAGAAAATTTAGAATATACATATCTCGTGTGTATATTCTAAGTAAAACAATGTTGTAGGAGAACATAATGAAAAAATATGCATTATATTTTTTAAGTCTTATATTGTTTGCATCATGTGAGATGACATCAATTACCTTAACAGAAGATGAAATAAAAACATTGAATCTGTCTCATTTTACGACAGTAGATGGTATTGCTCATGTTACAGTCGATAATAAAACGTTACCGATAGAGAATATTGTTACAAGTGGAATAAACGCTGATAATATTGCTTATTATTTTTTGTCAACAGAAGTAGAAAAGAAACAGGTATTAGTTGTACTAAATAATACATTAGATAAAGTGCAATGGTGTGAGTATTATACTGAATATTGTTATTTTGATAGCGAAGAATTAGTTGCTCTTGTTATTGAACCGTTTGAGACTAGACACCAAGGCTCTACAATTACCGTAAATGATTTTAAAATTGATTTTTATAATACCATTGAAAATAGCTTTAAGTTTCCAAATGGTGTAATTGCTGGGAATAAACAGTTAAATTATTTAAAACCGAGTTTTTTAGAAGCATCATGGGGTGGTTATTTAGTGTATTGGGAGCAAGGTTACTTTTCCTTTCATAAAAATTTTTATGGATTATATGAAGAGAACCTAGGACGTCGTGGAACTGAAATACTTTCTACAGTAGGAGAAAACTATTCCGCAATCGAAGAACTCCTCCCAATCGAACCTCTTTCTGAATGGCAGTCGCCTAAAGGCTACACAACCATAGCGCAGAACGAAAATGAAGACTATATAGTTGAATTTATAGTTGCTAAGGAGAGAAAAATAAACTGGGAAACATGCGAAATTCAATACACCAACAAAGAAACTGAGCAAACAGAAACTATGCTTTTTGCAGACGTTTTTGAATATCAAGATGCATTAAAGAGCATTATTCCTGCACAAAATAGAGATGAGCGCATTGCCTTTATTGTTGAAACAAAAGAGTTTACCTACGATTTTTATTTTGATCCATCAGGTGACACAACTGATATTTTTTTACGCCCATCAAGCTTTGTAAGACTGTATCCAAGATAAAAAACTAAATAGTCTTTTTACAGTCTTCCGAAGTTACGCAATAGCCCGACCGCTGTCCCGCATTTCAAACACTGTGCGGGGCAGGGGATGCGCCCCTAAAAACACCTTCCTTTTAATTAGTAACTAGTACCTAGTAATTCGTAATTATACACTCTTCCCACTTGAAACATTTTACATTTTTCAGTATACTGCATTCTGCTATATTTATGTGAACGTATTGCATTTGATGCAAATTTATACTAGAGAGGTACACAAATGAGTTTTGATATTTCTAAAATGA
>CAZUPJ010000208.1:0-3279 GCA_964622185.1 uncultured Treponemataceae bacterium | reverse complement strand
GTTTAGCTCTGTTTGGATTTATCTTTGATAATTGTTCAGGTGTAAAAAGTGAATCTGGGCTTTGAAACACATATTCTGCATCAAAGTTTCTTGCAACCCTGTCAAAAAATCTTTCTCTAAAATCTTTTTCAATATCTTTTCTGATAATGTACACAACTTTTCCAAAACCTGATTTTTTTGCATCAAATGTTGCAAAATCTAAAAGTGTTTCGTTGTGTAAGCCTACTGCATCAATTTGCTTTACTCCACCATAACGGCTTCCCATTCCTGCTGCTAATACCAAAAGTGTTGGTTTCATGACCTTCTCCTCTCTTGCTCGTATAGTAATTTATTCTATATTAATGATAGTATATAATGGAAAAATAATCTAGTATTCATTTAGCGTAAAGGTTTTATGAAGAAGAATTTTATGTAAAACTTCTTAATTATTAGACGTCTTTTTCTAAGTAAATAAAACAGGCAAGCCCGTGTTCAACTCTTACTTGATTCTTATAGTTTGACCAAAAAGGCATTTTTTCTGGATGTGTGGGATAACCAAACCCTGCCATTGTTTCAGTTCTTATTGCCTTATCATTTAAAATATCATCACTCAAAGCAACAAAATCATCAATATAAGGCTTTGCAACTAAAGGAGTGCCATTGTGAGAAGGACACAAAAGATCAAAATCTGAAAGCCTGCTCAATAGCTTTTCCATGTTTGCTTTATGAGCACGAGCATTTTCTTTAATAGTTTGCAAGTTGTATCGCACAAAAAAGAGCACTTGCCCCGACTCAATTTCATCGCCACAAAACAACATTCGCGTACTAAAGTCTAAAAAAGCAATGCTACTTTCATTATGTGCAGGAATTGAAATAATTTCAATTTTTCTATTACCTAAATCTACAATATCACCATCGTTTAAGAAATTAACCTTGTAACCAGGATATTGTTTATTTTTTTGCCATACTGCTTGCTCTTCATCAAAAGGTGTTTTTATTCCCTCAAGGCTTTCCCTGGACGCCCAAGCTTCTTCCCAATTTCCGTTTCCGCCACTGTGGTCAAAATGTCCATGAGTGTTTACAACCATAAGAGGCTTGTCTGTAATTGACTCCACAACCTCTCGTATATTGCCTTCTCCATAACCAGTATCAATTAGCATTGCCTTTTCTGATCCAATTAATAAATACATAAAGTTTTTCCATCTATTTGTAATTACCCATGTATCTTTTGTCATCAAATATTTTCCAAAGATTAATCCATTTTCATCATAGTTTTTTTGCATATTATCTCCATCAAATTATAGATGCTTCAACTAATTCTTACTTGCATATTTACGAACATCAACTGCAACTACGCTGATAATAATTAAGCCTTTTACAACATTTTGCCAATAAGGACTTACGCCTACAAAGGTTAAACCATAGTTTATAACATTGAAAATAATTACCCCTGCAAATACACCAGGAACAGTACCAATACCACCAGAAATTGAGCACCCACCAACAATGCAAGAGGCGATAGCATCAAGCTCATACCCTGCTCCATATGCACTGGTGGCACTACCTGTTCTACTCGCTTCTAAAAGCCCTCCGATACCATAACAAGCACCTGCAATAGTATAGGTAAACATTTGTATTTTAAACACATTTATGCCACACACTTTTGCAGCATCTTTATTTCCACCAACCGCAAATATCTCTTTTCCTAGCGTTGTTTTTGTTAAAATAACCCATACTATAAGCATTACAAATAACGATACAAAGACTATGACAGGTATTCCAAAAAGAGACCCTGTTCCTATGTATCGAAATTCTTTTGTAAGACCGCCAAGTGGCTGTGAAGAATTTGGCTCTAAATTGAAATATAAACTGGCTAATCCAAATACTATCATTTGAGTACCTAATGTTGCCAAAAAGGCAGGAACTCTAAGCTTTGAAACAGCCCATCCATTAAACGCCCCAACTGCCATACCTGCTAAAATGGAAGCCAGTATTGGAACAATTATTGAAAGTTCTGGTATATTAGGATAAAACCTCAGTGAGTATGTCAATTGTTGTGCAAAAGACCCTGAAATAAGGGCTGTTAAACCCACAACACGCCCTCCCGATAAATCAGCTGAACCTGAAATAATTATAAACATACATCCCATTGCTACAACAAGTCTTACAGAGCTTTGGATTAAAATATCCCTAGCAACTTTTACCGAAAAAAACCTCGGATTTAAGGCAATAATTAATATAACAATAGCCAATAAAATAAAATATATAGCATTTTTTAATACAAATTTCTTAAAATCCATTTTTTTTACATCAAGCATTTTCATACTCCCCCTTATGTGTACTAGCTAACAGCATAATTTTTTCTTCATCTACTTCGTCTTTTAACAATTCCCCAGATTTGTGTCCTTCACACATCACCATAATTCGGTCTGACATGCCAATTAATTCTGGCATTTCAGAGCTAATCATTATTACCGATTTACCTAAAGCTACTAGTTCATTTATCATTACATAAATATCATACTTAGCACCAACATCAATACCTCGAGTTGGTTCATCTAAAATAAGAATATCAGGCTCGGTAAGCATCCAGCGTCCTAATAATACTTTTTGTTGATTTCCACCTGATAAATACTGTATTTGCGTTGAAAGATTTGGTGTTTTAACCTTAAAATAATCCACATATCTTTTTGCCTGTGATTTTCGTTTTGCTTCATCAATAAAAAGACCTAGTTTTCTATACTGTGCCTTATCAAGTGTTTGATTTGCCAACAACATATTATCTGTAATATCAAGCATTGCAACAATACCGGTAGAACGCCTCTCTTCTGTTAGTAAGGCTATACCATTTTTTATTGCATCTTCAGGCTCTTTTATATCTACTTTTTTTCCATTAATTTCTATTTCACCAGATTCAATACTGCGAAGCCCAAAAAGAGATTCTACCAACTCAGTTCTCTGAGCTCCTACAAGACCTCCAATTCCTAAAACTTCCCCTGTTTTGAGCTCAAAATTTATATTCTTAAAACTACTCTTATTTGAGGACGTGAAATCCGTCACCTTTAAACATGTTTCCCCGATTCTTGGTGTTCTTTTTGGAAATAATTCCACTAAGTCTCGCCCTACCATTTTACTTATTACACTATCCGTGGTAAGTTCATTACTGTTCCAACTTCCAATTAACTTTCCATCACGCAAAACAGTTATTTCATTAGAAATACGAAAAATTTCATCCAATTTGTGACTAATATATACTATGCCAACCTTTTCTTTTACAAGTGTATCAATTATTTCAAAAAG
>CAZUPJ010000207.1:0-3282 GCA_964622185.1 uncultured Treponemataceae bacterium | reverse complement strand
TTGACCCTGCAAAAGTTACAAGAACTGCATTACAAAACGCAACTTCTATTGCAAGTTTAATGCTTACAACTGAAGCACTTATCACTGATATTCCAGAAAAAAACCCACCAGCACCTATGGGTGGTGACATGGGCGGAATGGGTGGCATGGGCGGAATGTACTAAGCCAATTAATAATTGTGGTGGGTAGATATGGGGTGTTTGAGCCCTGTAGCCTGTCACAGAAAAACAGCTTTCGATTACGAAAGCTGTTTTTTTATTGTTCTTGTTTGTCCTGTTTTAATTCTTTACGTATATCAGCCATTGCTTCATCAAAAGACTGTGTTCTCCCATTCGCTACATCATCTAATCCTTCTGCCAGCAAACTATAAAGTTCTTCTTTTGATTTATCTTGTTTCATTTATTCCTCCTTTTACAAGGTATCATAATATGCCTATGCCGTCAATTATCAATTATTGCCGTTTTAAACTTGATGTGATATACTCAAAAGAAGGAAACTTTTTATGCATACAATTCGACAAGCACATTTTTCAGATACACACAGCATATATGATATATGCTTAAAAACAGGTAACAACGGGAGTGATGCTACTCATTTATACAAATACCCCCACTTACTGGGAGATTATTATGCACTCAACTACATGGCATTTGAGAGTGAATCATGTTTTGTTATTACTGAAGATGCCATAAAAGAACCTACTGCACAGGGATACATACTGGGATGTACAAATTCTCAAGCATTTAACACATGGATGGAAACAACATGGCTTCCTCCATTACGAAAAAAATATATACTATCAAGTGGAAAAACTGAAACTGAAAACACATTAATAAACACTCTTCATGAGAAGCACGATACACCAATACTTCCAGTACTACAAAAATATCCTGCGCATTTACATATTGACATGTTACCAAACATGCAAGGGAAAGGCTACGGTAGAAAACTTATTGAAACATTTGAAACATTCTTGCGAAAAAAAAGCGTTACAGGAGTCCACTTAGGTGTAAGCGGTGAAAACAAAAGTGCCATTGGTTTTTATCAAAAGATGGGCTTTAAAGTTATAGAAGAACAAAACTGGGGCTTATTAATGGGAAAAGTTTTATTTTAGAGCAAACTTATCAATCTAACATTTAGAAATTTATCTAAATATTACTTGACAAATTGTTATTCTTGTTGTATATTTTAATTAGACGTTTAGATAATTATCTAATTAAAAAATGGAGGTATGATGATTTATGAGTTTTCAAGATACTATGAAAGCCATTTCAGACCCAACAAGGCGAAAGATTCTTGACATGTTAAAAGAAGGTCCAATGAGTGCCGGCGATATTGGAGAACAGTTTGACATGGCTGGTGCAAGTATTTCGCACCACTTAAATTTATTAAAACAAGCAAACCTTGTACTAGACGAAAAAAAAGGAAAGTACATTTATTACGAATTAAATACCACCGTTATTGATGAAGTAATTGTGTGGTTTCAAAACTTAAAAAACTAGGAGACAAAAATTATGAACTTAAAAAAAACAACCCTTATCAGTTTAATTATTGCAGCACTTCCTCCAATTGCCTTTGCATTTTTGTACAATAGCCTACCCGACCAAGTACCCATGCACTATAACTTTCAAGGAGAAATTGATGGCTATGGTTCAAAAATAGAATTATTGATTATGGCACTTATCCCTCTTGTATGCATTCCTCTTTTTAACATTACCCCCAAGATTGACCCAAAAGGAAAAAACTACGAAAAATTTAAGGGCTTTTACGGCGGATTTATTCTTATTTTTACCATTTTTATGTCTCTTATGTTTGGCGTGCTTGTAACAAATGCACTCATACCAAATGCTATCGATATTACACTTTTTATCTGTATTACAATTGGCATTCTGTTTATGTTTATTGGTAATTATATGCCCAGGGCAAAGCAAAACTACAGCTTTGGTGTTAAAACACCGTGGACACTTTCAAGCGAAACCGTTTGGAACAAAACCCATCGCATTGCAGGCTTTTGCTTTTTCTTTTCAGGTCTCATTTTTATAATTATTCCATTTACATCAAGTTGGGTAACAATTGTGTTATTTATAAAAGCAATTGCTATAGTTGCAATTATTCCTGCCCTTATGTCGTATGTATATTTTAAACGAGAGCAACAAAATCTAATTTCAAAATAAAGAAAATACCCAGAGCTCTTTTCCAAAAGAGCTCAACCTTTTCTGAAAAAAATACGTAAACTTTACAAAAAGCTATTCTTTATCATTGCAAAAATCTTTCAATAGTGATAATATGACAAAGTTGCTTCAACTGCTTTTCATAAAAAAAAACATTGAAAAGGACACACTACCATGAGTTCTACAGAAGAAGAAAGCACAAAATTAATTGACCGCAGATTTAATATTCCAAGCTATGACCAATATCTAATAGACAACCAAGAAAAAAAATTTAATAAAATTTGCATGAACGAAATAGTAAATGCTGATATGCTCATTGCAACCTTTGGAGAAGAAAAATTTTACCGAATATGTTCCCAAATTTTACACATGGGGAATGAAGTTTATAAACAAATAGGTATTGATCATTTAATTCATGTCTATATCTACAATTACAAAAGTTTTATGGCCGTTGCAAATGATGAAATGAATGATGATGACTTTTTTAATCTTATGAAAGGAAATTACGAGCAATACAAATTATACAGATCTAAAGAAACAAGAATAGGAGGCGTTTCTCGTTTTATTGTTGCATCTGGAGATAATTTGGTAAACCGCGTAAAAAGTGCTTCATATGTACACCAGTATGGACAAGACAACTTTATTGTTGTACAAGATGAAAAAGAGCAACTCGAAAAAAAACACGAAAAAAATCTTGAGCTTTTTGAACTTATTCCCTATGCCCTTACAAATGATAAACTTATTCCATATTACCAAGGAATATATTGCAACACCACAGGATCAATAACAAAATATGAAGCATTGATGCGTATAGTTGATAAAGACGGAACCATTCGAACTCCCGATTTTTTTCTAAACTCATCAAAAGAATTAAAACTGTATTTACCTATAAGTCGAGCTTTGCTTGATAAAGCTATGAGCGACTTTGCAGATAAAGAAAGTGAATTAGCACTTAATATATCTTTATTTGATATTCAATCAAAAGACTTTAAAAACTGGTTTATCGAAAGAGTTCAACAACACCCGGATCCTTCTAAAATAACTATAGAATTTGTTGAAACTGAAAATTACAATGATGAAAAAGAATTGGAAACATTTTTAAAAGAAGTGC
>CAZUPJ010000206.1:0-3296 GCA_964622185.1 uncultured Treponemataceae bacterium | reverse complement strand
ATATTTTTTTGCTCTGAATAACAACAACCCGCGTGCTGCATGTGCTTTTGCGTGTCTTTTGTTCAATTGAATAGTTTTATTATAATATCCTATTGCATGATCATTTTTCTTTTTTGCTTCAAAAAGTTTTGCTGCTTCAAAGAAAACTTCAGCATTTGTTGGTTCTAGTTTTGATAATAAAATATATTCATTGAGTGCTGCATCTGGCTGATTAAACTTGTTATAGAGTTTTCCTGCTAAATGACGATACTCTCTTTCAGGAATATTCATAACATCAAAAATTGCTTCTTGATTTACTATTTTAAATTCCATAAGTGCTAATTCGTCTTTATTGTCTTGTAAGTATGCTTTTCCTAAATAATAGTGTGCTTGTATATCTTTGTTGTCTTTTGAAATAATTGCTTTAGCAATTTTTATGGCTTGTGATACTTTTCCTTGTTGCAATAGAACATTAATTGTGCCAATTTTTTTTGGGGAACGTACTGACTTTACAACAAAAATGGCAAGCAGTATCGCTCCTATCCCAAAAACTGCTATTAATACAATTTGAAACATCTATCCTCCGAAATTTTTCATTGAAAAAAAAAATCTTTTATGATACTATATAGGTAAGGGGTTATGTCTATGCTTATAAAAACACCCTGCTGTATTATAGCAAGAATGTATGGGTTATGTATACTACTTTTTAAAAAAGTGACACTTTTTTTTATAATTTTGTTACCATCAATTGGCTTCTCTCAATCTTTTTCTGAGGGAGAAGCACTGTTTCGCTCAGATCAAGCAGAGCTTGCAATTCCTCTTTTACAACGATCATTATTGGATGGGAGTGCACAGCCAATTGTGTATAATTATTTGGGAATTGCATACATGCAAGTTGGGAATGTTCAAGGCGCCCTCGATACCTTTATTGAGGGAACTAACGTTGCAGGTACCAATAGAAGGAGTTTGTTTTATAATGCAGGTAATGCAGCGTATGTTCTTCAATCCTTCGATATTGCGAAGGAATATTTTTCGTATGCCATTGTTGCGGATACCTCATATGCAAATGCATATTTAAATCGCGGAAACACAAATGTTCAACTAACGGTATACACGGAAGCAATAGACGATTATAAAAAATACTTGCTTTTAAATCCTACTTCTGAACAAGCTGAAGAAATCTATCGTATGATTAATGCGTTAGAATCAGAACTGGCTTTTCAAAAACAAGAGGCAGAACGGCTTGCAGCCGAGCAAAAACGTTTAGAAGAAGAACAAAAGCGTATCGAGGAAGAGCAACAAAGAATTGCTGCGGAAAAAGCTGCTGAAGAAGCTGCAAGAAGACAGCGGATTTTAGATGAAGTTTCAGCTTCCTTGCAATCAGCACAAACGACAAACTTATCTGCAGGAACCGAGGGAGGGTTAGAATATGAGTACGAAGAAGCCGAGCTTGAATAAAGATGCTTGGACTGAAAAATGGGAAAAAGATCCGCCCATTAAAATGAAAAAGCCCGCAACGTGGGAAGGGACACAACAAAAAAAAGAAAAGGAAACGATATTGGCAGAAGAAAAAAAAACAAGCACAAGGTCTACTGGTAAAACTGGTGCAGCAAAAAAAACTGAAACAGTCTCAGAAAAACCTAAAACCACTACAAGTGGTAGAGTGGCTTCTACTACAACAAAGGCTAACAATGTATCAAGTAAAGGTAGTACAGTAAAATCTGCTGTTGGCACTGCAACAACGCAGTCTTCAAATAGAAGTGCTGTGAAACCTACAGTTGCAGCTTCTACAAGGGCAACTTCAAGTTCCTCGAGTTCACTGCTAAGTAAAGCTACTTCATCTTCAAACAGAAGCACACCCGCTGAAGCTATATCTAAAAGACCAACAACTACCTCAACGGATAGAACGGCATCTCTTTTAGAAAGAGCTAACGAAAAAGCAATTGAAAAAGATACTACAATAGAGAAAAATTCTACTCGCCAAACGTTTGATTCATTGTTGGACAAAGCAAAAAATAGTTTAGGGAGTTTGTACCCAACTTCTGATGTTAAAAGCGATTCCTCATCTGGGAATGGACTACCTTCTAATGATTTGGGAGAGGATACTAAATATGAAAAAAATGACAAAAGAAAAAAAATCCTTATTATTGCAGGTATAGTAATTGTGATGCTTGGACTTGCAATTGGTCTATCATCCATTGTAAGATCCTGTTCTTCCGAAAATAACCAAACAATTATTGGCAATCCCCAAGAGCGAGAAAATATTTTAAGTTTAGTAGAACGGTATATGGATCGTGGTGAGTACGACAGGGCTATGGATTTGCTTGATCAGTTACTTATACAAAACCCTACTGATGAAGAAGCCCTTTTGCTTAGTGATGAAATAATCACATTGAAAGCTGAAAAAGAAGCATCTGAAAATAATAACAATACTACTCAAAATTTCAATTCTACATCGGTTCTAGATACTAGCGGCTTTGAAGATGCACTTGAGCGTTTGGCTGCAGATAATGCAGCTCTTGCGGCAGAAAGTGCTGCAACACTTGAAGCAGTTCGTCGCAGTCAAGAAGAGCAATCTATGATTGAAGAGCAACGCAGACAAGAAGAAGCAGAGGCCGAACAACGAAGACAAGAGCAATTGGAAAGAGAAGAGGCAGAACGTAAAGCGCGTGAAGAAGAACTTGCACGGCAAAATGCAGCCCTTGCAGAAGTTATTAACAAAATTAACAATGAAGTTGCAAGTGGAAAAGCACTTCTTTTATCAGGTCGATATGATGATGCTATAGAACACTTTAATCAAGTAGATACATATCTTTCTGACTCAGCTTTGGATGGCCAAAATGAGTTTTCAGGTGGAAAACTATCAGAAATAGCAGGTCTGATGCAAACAACATCTCAAAATGAACCCAATGAATCATCCCAAGAATTGTTAGTTGATGAAGCAGTAAATTTCGCAAATAAAGCATTAGAATACTTACCAAATGATGCAAACTCTCATTACATATTGGGGAAAAAAGCTTCTGATGAGCGAAACTATGATAAAGCTGTTGAGCATTTTACTTTGGCAACAAAGGCAGACCCTTCAAATCCATTGAACTATTATGAACTAGGAAGAGTGCAATATACTACTCGAAAATATAGTGAAGCTCGAAAGTCGTTTGAAACTGCAGGAGACCTTGATTCTAATTTTTATCAAGCATGGTTTAATGCTCACCTTGCGTATAATCGTTTAGGAGATTCTGAAGCTGCAATTGGCGCGTTAAGAAAGTCTGTAAATGCAAATCCAAACTACATTAATGGATGGCTTCAATTGGCTC
>CAZUPJ010000205.1:0-3301 GCA_964622185.1 uncultured Treponemataceae bacterium | reverse complement strand
CTCCCTTAATTTCAGAATTTGATGCACCTAAAGGAAACCCTACAACAGTACATACGGCAGGGTAGTAGCCATCGTTATTTGGAGTAGATAAAAGCTCTGCTGCGAGTGGTACTTGCACTGGGTTTACACAAACAGATGCAAAACCGTACTCTTTAGCTTCTGAACATAATTTTTCTATATCCTGCTTTGTAGCTGTTGCTTTTAAAACAGTATGATCAATCATTTTTAATATATCCATAGTTACACTCCTAAAAATTGTATCTATTATTCATTATGCACTATTATATGCATATGTGCAAGATAGAACATAAAAATAGTTTTTTGTTTTATAACACGTATATAGTTTTCATGCCTCTACACTGTTTTAGTTTATCTCATACTATCAATACTACAACAGAAGTTGCGAAATATAGTTAAAAAAATATACAAAAAAGCTTTGAGTTATCTTGCGCTAACATGATATTAGGTTGTATACTAATTATAGACAAAAATTAATTTATAAAGAGGTATTGTTATGGCACACAAAATTAGTGATGAATGTATCAACTGTGCAGCATGTGAAGGCGAATGCCCTGTAAACGCAATTTCAGAAGGTGACGGTGTAAGAGTTATTGACGCCGGTACTTGTGTAGATTGTGGTGCTTGTACATCTGCTTGTCCTGTTGACGCAATTAGCCAAGAATAAGTTTTACGTAAACTTATATAAGTGGGGTATATTTTACAATGTGTAAAATGTGCCCTATATTTTTTTGTACCTATTTGTTATAGTTGAGTATGCATTTTCGTTTACTACGAATAATACGGACACTACTATTTTTCTCAATGGTACTTCAACTTACATTTACATTTTGTACAGAAATTTCATCTTTTGCTCCGAACGTACCTCAAAACACACAAATTGTTCGATTCCCCAAAATAAAGATTTTAACCTATGAAGATCCAATATTTAGACAATTCTCGCAAGAGGTCAGTGAAAATTACATTGTGCTTGCAAAAAAAGAGCAAGTTCATGTAAATATATATGTGTATACTGTTACTGAAAATGATACACTATTTTCAATAGCTGCAAGATGTAATATACCATACGAAACAATTGCAACTTTAAATTCTATCTCTTTTATTGATTCTTACATTGAGGGAAAAGAGCTCTTTATTCCAACCGCTTCAGGGCTTTTTGTCGCTGAAAAACCTCAAACACCCCTTGAGTTTCTTTTAAAAACACGATATTCTAATAGTAATGGATATAGTTTGTTTGGTATAGGTTCTTCTCGTTTTAGCTTTATTCCGAGTGCAAAATTAAGTCCAACAGAGAGAACTTTTTTTACTGATTCAAGTATGACTTCCCCATTGGAAGCTGGCGTTATTTCATCGTCGTTTGGTACTCGAATAAGTCCTTTTACAGGAGAACAGACTTTTCATAATGGGACTGATATAGCAGCCCCTATTGGGACACCTGTTTTTGCAAGTAAGTCTGGAACCGTTACATATGCCGGTTTTGATAATATTTATGGAAACTACATTATCATTCAGCATAGTAACAGCACTCAAAGCTTATATGCACATTTAGATACTTTGCTTATAAAAACAGGTGCTATAGCAGAAAAAGGAGAGCAAATCGGAACTGTTGGGAATACAGGATTATCAACGGGCCCACATTTGCATTTTGAAATTAAAGTGGGGAGCAGGGCTCAAAATCCAGCTTCTTTAATAAAAAACTTTTTACAGTAGGAAGTTATTAGAGTGAAAAAAGCCTTTTTATTTGTTATTATTGTTATAGCATTCTTTTCAAATATTCTATACTCAGAATCCTTTCGAGTTCGAAAAGTTATAACAAAAGAATTATCAGAAACGACAAATAATGAAGTATTTACTCTTGGCATGGGAGAAGCACTTCACTTACATTTACCAGAAGAAAGAATATTTATGCAAGGTATAGAAATGAAAATAAAGATACCTGCTACAGTTGCAGAGTATGGTGGTGCTGTTGCCTATACATTTTATACCGATATTGATCCATCTCCGCAAGAAACAATAATTGACTACTCAGGAACACAATTACATATTGATACATTTTCTCATCGAGTAACGTATAATTTTGAAATACCCTTGTCAGATAACGCTGAACTATCAAATGACCCTTATACAAAGGTTATTAATTTGCCACTTGACTCTTTAAATAAAGATATATTTTTTCGTGTACATATAGTTATGAAAGGAATTCCTGATGGATTATGGGATTCTTCAATTGATGTAGAGTTAAAGCCAATTCTAGCAAACAAGGGTTTACTAGAATTATCTGTATTATATCCTGAAAAAACCGATAGTCTTGAAAATGATTTTCCGTATATTGTTTTTATTGATGACGCTTTGATAGATGGTTCTCAAGATGCTTTGTTGTTAGATGTAGGAACGCATCACGTAACTGTTTCATCTGAGCAGTATAGAACTGAAGTACAAACCTTTGCTATCGAAAAAGCAAATACAACACACGTTCAAATTCAATTGCAAGATATAGCTCCACTATTAGCTATTTCTGCACCGGAAAATACAATCTTCCTTTTAAATGACGTTGAATATTCCGATTTTTCACAACCAATTCCAGTAACTATGGGAACACATCAATTACGTTTTTCAATAGGTGAGTATGAAGTTATTAGGACTCTTGAAGTACTAAACGGAAGAACATATGCAATAAATGTTTCTTTTGATGTTGAAATAACAGAAGAATAAGGCTATTTACTAAAATATTATTAAAGATTTTTGCAATGCTACCCGATATTAATAATGTCGGGTGAGCAAATCCCCTCCCACCCATTGCTCGCTCGACTGCCTTGATGGCGTGGCCGACACTTGTGTCGGTCATTTTTTTTTATGCTTGACAAAATACCTGTACTTTACTAAACTGTTATAGTGGAAAAAAATAAAAAAATTGTATGCATTGTGTTTGGATTTACTTTTTTCTGTGTTCTTATTATTGGCGGTTTTTTAGGACTTTTACTTGCAGAAACGGTAAATATAAAAAATAACGAACACTTTACAGAATTTGGTACGACACTCCCTACAAGGCTATTAGATATAAACGGTGAGCTTATAACAGAGTTTTCATCCGATGAAAAACGAAAAATTATTGAATACACCGATCTCCCCCAGCATCTTGTTGACGCACTAACTACACGCGAAGACGACAGTTTTTTTGAGCATTTTGGGTTTAATATTGTTTCCATAGTACGTGCTGCAATAGGGCAGGTAATGGGAATGAATTTAGGTGGAGGAAGTACACTTACACAACAAATTGCAGGAA
>CAZUPJ010000204.1:0-3304 GCA_964622185.1 uncultured Treponemataceae bacterium | reverse complement strand
GCAAAGTTGATGGGAGAAGACGATGTCTATTTGCCCGGATAAGATTAATATTTCGTTATATGTTGATAATGAGTTAAATCACTCACATAAAAAAAGTTTAGAGAAGCATTTAGATACTTGTGAGCATTGTTCAAAACAACTTGCACAATATAAAAATATACGCAGAAATTTAAACCTTCTTAGTACAGAGTATAATACCGAAACAGGGTATGAAAGGTTAAAAACTCGTCAAAGGTATAAGTCCTACTTGACTTCGTATCGTGTATCTAAAGATCCATTGTTTTTTATTAAACTGACGCCTGTTTTAGCTGCCGCTGCTGTATTAGCAGTTCTTTTACCATTAACAGGTTTTTTTAGTGGCTTAAGAAGCAGTCCTCAGGATACACCCGTATTAGCAAATAATGTATTAGGGAACTATTTATTTCCCTCCGTTAATGCAATAACTATTGCACCTATGCAAGAAAGAGGTGTAGTTGCTGATGATGCAATTGCAGGTTCTCGAATTTCTGAAACGCATACGGTAATGTTAGATGCAACTACACTAACTGAGATAGATGTTTTCAAGCCTGCGGCACTGAAAAACAACAATCCTATCGAAATTATTATGTTTGATTCTCCTGCACTTGTTTTGCATGAAACCGATACTTTTGGGTTCTCAATTCCAGTATTTTTATTGCGGGAACAATAGTTTTGATTTTTCTTAAAAAAACAAGATATTATTTTCGTAAGCACCCTCTTTTTCGTTCAATACTTGTGTTGAGTTGTGTGTTTATTATATTTTCATTATTTGCTTTGCTTTTTAGGCAACGAGAAGCAGTGCCTGTTATTATTGATATTAATCCCTCAGTAGGTATACCTGGTGATGTTATGACAATAACTGGGGAACATTTTGGTTCGAGAGCCGTTGGATCACATGTTGATGTTGGTGGGGTAAGATTGACCTCTTCGTCTTACCTTTTATGGAGTGATACTTCAATAAAGTTAGTGCTCCCACACAATATAACTGATGGATTGGTTTATGTTGAAACAAAAAATGGGAAATCAGAGCCAAGTATTTTTGCAAATAAGCAAACCATTCCTGTGCCTATTGTGCAAAATGTTCGCACTGCAAATCCAATAATTGATGTTGTTCAACCAATCAATACTTCGATCGGTAGTATTATTTCGATAGATGGTGCAAATTTTGGGGTTATGAGAGAATCTTCTGAAGTTTTATTTACAATGGATAACGAGGCAACGTCATCTTCTCCTAATAGGAGAACTTTAATTCCGTGTTCCGAATTTGATAAGGATTATCAATTTTGGAGTGATACACAATTACATGTTAGAGTTCCAGAGGGTGCTGGTACTGGGCAAGTATTTGTTCGAACTTCACACGGCTTAAGTGCAGGGTATAATATAACTATTTCAAAAAGTGTAGGAACAAAAACATATTCTGAAATGAAAAATTACACGGTAGATGTAAATGCTGATATTACAGAAATTCAAGCAGAAGAACATGCAACGTTAGTACTTTTTATGCCTATGCCAGTTACAAATGTTGTTCAAAGAAAAGTTGAGGTTTTATCATCATATCCAACTCCGCAAATGTCATATTCAAATAATTTTGTTCATCAAATATCTCAAAATGATGGTTTTAGAGACAAGCTAACTTTTGAACATTCTCTTTCTGTTGATGTTTACAGTGTTTCAACAACGGTAAATGTTAATTCAGTTCGTCAGTATTCAGACTCTATTCGCACTTTTTATGGAGAATATTTAAAGCCTGATAGTATTACTTTTTCAGATAATGAAGCTATTATAGAGTTAGCAAATCAGATTATAGGTAGAGAAACTAACCCGTGGAGAAAGGCTCGGCTTTTATATGACTGGATAATTGAAAATGCAACCATTGTATCTATTCTTAAAAGTGCAGATTCTTCGGTACTGGATGCCTTAACAACAAGTACGTTTGATGCGTACGAAGTTGCGGTTCTGTATACTGCATTGCTTAGGGCTTCTGAAATTCCAGCTCTTACAAATGCAGGGATACTTGTAGATGCTGACCTTAAAACACAAAATCATTGGTGGTGCGAGTTTTACATTGAAGGTCTAGGGTGGGTACCTGTAGACCCAGCACTTGGATTATCACTTAACTATAAAGCTTTTCAACAACCTGAAAATGTTGAAGAATACTATTTTGGAAATTTAGATGCACAACATATTGCATTTTCACGTGGGTGGAATTCTATGAGTCAAACTCAGCTAACTGGAAAAAAAGTGTACCGTCCAAAAACATATGCACTTCAAGCAGTTTGGGAGGAGTCTACAGATGGCATTCTTGGGTATAGTTCCTATTGGCAAAATGCAATGGTAATCGGTGTATATTAATATTTATAGGAGTTATAATGAAAGTCGTGGCACAGATGGTGCCACTCCATTCATTTAGGAGTTTGTTGTACAAACTCAATAATATTTGTCGTGTTCTGCTGTGCATCAAACGACATGAAAAAGTCACATTCAAAAACTGATGTTTTTTCTGTGACCTTTTATAGGAGACGTTATGGTAAAAGTTTTGTCTGTAGGGGGATCAATTGTTGCTCCCGATAACCCTGATGTTGCATTTTTAACATCATTTTCTGCAATGGTTAGAGCATGGCTTGAACAGCATGATGACAGACGTTTAATCTTTGTTGTTGGCGGTGGTGCTCCTGCCAGAGTCTACCAGCAAGCATATACTGACTGTATAAATTTATCCACAGGTGATATATCTGCAAGCGAAGCCGATTGGATTGGAATTACTGCAACAAGACTCAATGCGCAGCTGTTGCGTGCAATTTTTTCAGATTTGTGCCCAAATGAAGTTGTGTATGATCCTACAGCTACCTTTGATTTTCATGGGAAAATACTTGTTGCAGCAGGCTGGAAACCTGGATTCTCAACTGATACCGATGCAGTATATTTAGCTGAGCGTTTTGGAGCAAAGACCGTTGTAAATCTTTCAAACATAGAAAAAGTATACACTGATGATCCTAAAAAAAATAAAGATGCAAAACCAATAGACACTATTTCATGGAAAGACTTTAGAAAAATGGTAGGGGATGAGTGGACACCGGGAAAAAACACACCATTTGATCCTATTGCAAGTAAAAAAGCTGAAGAGTTAAGCCTAAAAGTTATTTGTGCTGGTGGAAAAAATATAAACAATATTCAATCTATTTTGGATGAAAAAGACTTTATTGGAAGTACTATCGGCTAAGTTAATACCACGCCATTCGGGATAAAATACCTTCAAGTTTTATCCCGTACTGAGTGTCGCTTGCCC
>CAZUPJ010000203.1:0-3311 GCA_964622185.1 uncultured Treponemataceae bacterium | reverse complement strand
CTCCAATCATTTGAGCAACTTGCGTAATGGATAAACCATATGCTTCTAATCTGTCTCTAGGAATATCTACACGGATAATTTTTTCACGACCACCCATAATATTTGCAGAGGCAACACCATCAATTTGCTCTAAACTTGGAGCAATTGTGTCTTCTGCATACTGCAAAAGTTCTTCGGGGGTTCTATTTCCTGTTAATACAAGCGACATAATAGGAATCATAGAGGGATCTGCCCTAAAAATCGTTGGTGAATCGGCTCCTTCTGGAAGGACTCCTTTTACAAATTCAATTCTATCCCGTATTTCATTTATAGCCGTATCAAAATTTGTCCCGTACGTCAGCTCCATGATAACCATACTCGATCCAAAAGAACTTGTTGACGTAAATTCATTAAGTCCCGTTATTCCCGATATGGCAGACTCTATTAGCCTCGTTACCGACCGTTCTACTTCTTCGGGTCCTGCATTTTCATAATTTGTAATAATTGCTAAAAAGGGAAGTTCTATATCCGGAAAAAGATCTATTGGCAAACGCAGAGCTGTATAAAAACCCAATGAGGCCAATACAATAAAAAGTATAAGAATGGTAGTCGGTTTGTTGACCGCTACTTTTGAAATATTCATTATTCACCGCCTTCTGTTGCTTCTACAGACACAACAGATACTTTTGTGCCATCGTTAAGAAGTGTTTGCCCTCTTGTTACTACTAAATCGCCTTCCTTTAAACCATCGATTACTTCTACTTGATCATCAACTCTAAGCCCTAGAATAACTTTTTGCTGTATTACTGTTTCATCCGTTTGAACAATGAAGGCAAAAGCTTCATCATCTCGAATAATTAATGAATGATACGGCACAACAAACACATCCTCTTTTTCTTCGGTAATTAGTTTGATGCGTGAGTACATACCTGGTTTTATTTTTTCGCCAGTTACATCTTCTGGAATAAGTTTTACAGCCATTGTTCTTGTAGCAGCATCTAAAACTGGACTTACCTCTGTAATTGTTGCCATAAAAATATCACTTGGCCATGCATCAAGTCTGAGTTCTGCTTTTTGTCCAAGAGCAACTCGGGACACAAATCTCTCTGCAACTGCTGCTTGTATTTCTAACATTCCTGTTGAACTTATTTTTCCTACGGACATAGAAGGAGCAACCGTACTACCTACGGAAAATGGAAAATTGCTAATTGTTCCACTTGTTGGGGCATATATTGGGCTTGTTGAATATGTCATACCAGGACGTGATGGATCAATTTCTGCGAGTAATTGATCTCGGCGTACATAATCCCCAACAGAAACATATATGCGAGAAAGCTTCCCTGATGAATCAGGTAGAATATCTACACTAGAGGAAGCAACGACATCGCCTCCAAACTCAAGGTAATCATCTAAAGATGTTTTTGATACTTGATATGCACTTACTGCAAAAACAACTTCTTCATCTTCTGTTGTAGCAGAGGCATTTTCAGGTCGACAAGACAGCATAAAAGTGCTACATATTGCTGTAAAGACAATCATCCCCAGCGTAGTAATTTTTTTTGATTTTTTTAACATAGTAAATCTCCTATTCTAGTTTTCAAATTTTGTATTTAAAGCGTATTCTAAGTCTAAAAGACTCGAAAGATAATTATACCGTTCACTCATTTCACCAAGTTTTGCTTGGTTAAGCTGTGTTTCAGCATCACGCACGTCTAAAAGCTCTGCAGCACCTTGATCATAGGCGTCAACAGTCATATCGTATGAGCGTTGTGCTAACGCAATACTTTGACTTGCAGCTTCAATAGCACTTTCACTATAACGAAGATTGTCTGTTAAATTATGGATTTCCATTTCTGCATTTTGAAGTACTGTTTCATATTGTAAATCCATTTTTGCAATATTATCTTTCAAGTCTCTTGCTTGTTGCCTGTTTGCAGAAAATGGAAGCATGTTGGTTAAATTCCATGCTAGTGTTATACTCAAAGAGCCATTATCTGGAACATCTTCCCAGTCCAGGAACTCGCCTTGCATCATAAAAATTGGATTCCACCCCCAGCCAAGAGCAAGTGCTGGTGTATAGGTTTGAAAATTTGTTGCAGAAAGCTGTATACCTAGAAGCTCTCGTGATTTTAAGAAAGATTGAATATCAAGACGATTTTGAAGGTACCTATCTACAAGATTATTTGAGTCCAAATCAATAAAAGTTGGTGCTATTTCACCTTCTAGTACAATATTTGTTCCAAGCGGGAGCCCAATAATAAAAGCAAATAAATCAAGTTGTTGCATTAATCCTTGTTCAGATTTTAATACCGCAGGCTTTTGATTTTCATAAGCAACTTGTGTTTGCAAAAGCGAAAGTTCTGGAATAAAGCCATTGCTGTAGTTTATTTGTGCTTGTGCAACACGCTCTTCTGCATTTAGCAGGCTTTGTTGTTGTAATACTAAACTTTCTTGCTGCAAGAGGAGTCCATAAAACATTTTCCGAATGTCTCTTTCTGTTTCCTTTACACTTTGTTCCCACGTTATAAGACCCGCTTCATAATTAGCCTTTGTTGCTTTTATACCATCAATAAGTGCAAGACTTAAGTTTAAGCTAACATCTATTTGTCCAAGGGCTGTCCAATAATCTTTTTCAGTTGGATCTGAAGAGGTTGTTGCACCTCCTGGAAAAGGTATACCATTTATTTTATATAATGGCTCTATCATCGACATTATTCCATTCATTGAAGCAGATGGATCATTGTACTCATTGCTTCTACTTGCAACTCCTATCGCTTGCACCGATGGCACAAAAACATTCCAAGCATTATTTTTTGCCCTCGTTTTCATTTCTAAGTCTATTTGTGCACTTTGCAATGTTTTACTATTTTGGAGTGCATAGTCTACCGCTTCATCTACAGTAAGTGTAACCGTTTCAGCCACTTCTTGTGCCATCATTGGGCAAACGGTGGCAATTACCAAGAGTGCTACAAAAACCATTCTTCTTTTTTCGTTCATTTATTTTCTCCTACTAGAATTTTCACACTTCATTTAGATATTTATCTAAATGTTATTTTACTCCCTACTTTTTACTCTGTCAAGATATTTTTTACTCCATCTTTCATAAAAGTATAATAATCTTTAATGGTATTCATAATTTCATTTGACGAAAAGTTAAAAAAATCGCCAAGTTTAAATGCAGTAACACACAACGAAAAAATCCAACCGCCCATAATGAACCCATCAATTGGAAAACCAACAGAAGGAAATGGATATGCTATTTCAAATTCTTTTTTACCTTCATCAGTCATATTTTCAAAAAAGTCTTTTAAGAATTTTTCAGGTAAAAAACC
>CAZUPJ010000202.1:0-3315 GCA_964622185.1 uncultured Treponemataceae bacterium | reverse complement strand
TAATTCAATTGTGGGATTTGCCATTTGCACTATTTTTGATATATTGTTGTTTTCCATTGTTTCTGGTACATATAAAGGGCGTGAACTTGATCGTTGTGCTATTGTGCAGAGTCTGACTACAGTACGGCATTTTTTGCAAGTGAGCAAATGAAGTGTTGTTTGTATACCAAGATGTTCTCCTCTGTCTAAATCTAAAAAGGTGTCGATTGTTTTTTCACAGGTATTCTTTTTCATTTAAATTTCCTTATTCTGAATTAGAAATTAAGTTTTCTAGTTTTTGACGTAATTGTTTTTTTGCCCTAAATATATTTGATTTTATGGTGCTAATGGGGAACCCTGTAATTACACTTATTTCACTATGTGAAAAGTCATAAAAAAAATATAAGTCAAGGCATAGAGCATATTGCTGTGGAAGTTCTTTTAAAGCGGTGCGTATTGATTCTGCGGTGAGTTCACGAAGCTGTTTTTCCTCTGGGTTGTAGTCATTGTCCAGAATTTCGATGTTCTCACTAAGCGTTGCGTATTCTTTTCTTCGGTTTTTTGAATTTACGGCCGTGTTATATGCAATTCTCATTAGCCATGTAGAAAACTGCGATTCTTTTCGAAAAGATGAAATATTAGTAAATACTTTGATAAATACATCTTGTACGAAATCTGCAACATCGGTTTCGTTTTTAAAAAAGCTGTATCCCAGTGCTCTAAGTTTTTTATCGTATTTTTCTACCAGTACGGCAAAAGATGAGGAATCTCCTTTGCAAACTTTTTTTACAAGTTCAAAGTCTTGGAGAGCATTTTTTGAATAGGGTTGCCAAAAAAAATTCAATGGTTTCTCAAGTTATTATTTATAAAGCTAGCTAATCTTTTTGTATATTTTATAAAAGATAATAAGGCATATACCTATAACAAGTGGAATAAGTCCTCCAAGCAAAGGGTATGCAAAACCTTCAAGGATAACGAAAAATATACTTAAAATAAAGCCTATTCCAGTTAGCAACATTCCTGTTAGTAGTGAAAAAAGTTTTATGTTAAATTGTAATAGTGGTTCATATTTTTCTGTTTTTATAAGCAAGCTTATTTGTGCATTGCGCCACATAAGGTAAAAAAATATTACAATTCCGCCAACTACAATTCCTACAATTGGGATAATGGCAATTATAACCTGTGCTGCAGGAACAACGATTTCTTCATTCATACAATAATTCTCCAAAATAGTTTATATTTTTTATAACCATCTATGAGGATGGAATTTATTTACTTTTTTTATAGACACATCAAGAGTCTAGAAGTTGCATTTATTCTAAAAAAATATATTCTGCAAAGTAAAGGTTTTCAATTTTTCCTAATACCAGCTCCATATTTAGAAGATGTATTAATTCAAGTTTAATGGTCTCTTCTCCTTTTGCTGAAAGTTCATTTTGTGTAAACGATTCAAAATACTCAATTATTACTAAACGCATTTTTTTGTTTTTCTTAAAAAGTTCTTCATAGAAGGCTGTGTCATCACTTGGGTACGGAAAGTAGGGGTTAACAACAATCGGAATGGAAGGAATATCGGTTGTGCCGCAACGTAATAACCCAATTTGTGAATAGACAGAGGTTGCTTCATTTGATGTATTAGTTATTGTAGTTGGAGAAGGGTCTTCTTTGCGTAAATTTTCTCCCATCGTTGCCTTTCCTGATGTAAATGCAATTGCAGTACCAAAAATAATAAACAAGATAATTATTGCTATAACTATCCATAATAACCTGTCGATTTTTTTCATACTTTAGTGTACACTGTTATGAATATGTATTCAAGACCACGAGCTAATGTGCCGATAACAAAATAGGGTATTATATTTTTACCAGTATACTTTTTTGGAGATTTAGTGACTTCAGGACAAAAAATTGCAGTTACATTATTAAGTTCAGTTCTCATTTTTGCAGCATTTTCTGTACTAGCGTTTTCAGGTTTGTTTACCATACTTGAAACACGTTTTTATCAGCCTGCCATTGTAAGGAATTTAGAAAATCATTTAGCACAAATTTCCAATGTTTTAGAATTACATATCGAAAACACAAAAAAATCATTTAATATAGATTTTGTTGAAAATGAATCTGTAAAGCAAAGTTTTTTAGCAACACAAACTACTGACGCAATTGAGGGGCGTGAAAATGCCGCTGGCGAGCTAATGTTAAAAACGCCATCTTTATTGGGAATTAGAATTATTGAAAGTGATGGAAGGAGATTGCATTTTAGTACATTTGATAATGATGTTTTACAACGAAGTTCAACTGCAATTTCATATAAACTATATGAAGATATTGATACACTTGCTTATGATGTAGTCCAAAGTCCACAAGAATCAAATGCTCGCATAATTTTTGATGTTGACTCTGATACCATTCTTTATAGTTATCCATTTTACGATACTATTGGTGCGTATAGAGGAACCGTTGTTTTTTATACAACTGTTTTTGATTTTACACAAGAGCTTATTGGGGATAATTTAATTCGTGTATCTGATTCCCCCATTATTGTTGGTACTATGGAAAACCCAATCGTTTTACTTGGTCTTCCTAATACTGGTCAAAGTTTACTCGTAGATACGATAAACAATTCGCTTGATATAATTGCACAAGGTTTAAACCGCTTAGTTTCTATTTCGCAAGCAGATAATTTAATGCTGTTGGTAGATAAGAGTATAGAAGGGGTTCAGCTTGGCTATTGGTATAGTGAACAGCTTTTTGTATTTCCTGATGCAGTAAAAATTCTCTTACTTGTTTGTGTTTTTATTACGTCATATCTAGTAATTTTTTTGATTTTTAATGCAAGACAAGACGATATGGTTATTATTCGAGATCGTATTAAGCGCTTTCAATTTTCACTTATTAACGAATATTTAGCAAATAAAGAAGATGTTGACTGGGCTTTTGTTACTAAGAACATAAGTAGAAGAAAAGATGAAGTTGCAACTGGTATAAAAAAGAGTCTAGGGCGAAAAGGTAAAAAACACGAAGCAGAGCTTGCTGATATACTCGATAAAAGCTGGGATGAGATTATGCAAGCTCTAGGTAAGCCTGCATCCCCTGCTCAGACAGCAATTTCGGGAACTTCTACAGATGAAATTAAAAAAATGCTTGAGCAGATTCTTTCCAGTGGTAATATTGTTGTAAATGCTGTTGCTGCCCCTGAATCATCTTCTGTAAAAAAAGCTCCAAAGAAAAAAGTTTCTGTTGTTGCACCTACAGAAAACGTTGTAGAGATTGATTCTATCAGCGAATTAGACGAAGTAGAAGAGCTCGATGAAATTGAAGAAGCAGAAGAATTAGACG
>CAZUPJ010000201.1:1945-3326 GCA_964622185.1 uncultured Treponemataceae bacterium | reverse complement strand
CCTAAAATAGGGCAGTCATGGTAAAATCTGCTAAATGCTTTTGCAACATCGTAGGTATAATTAGCCAATAAACTAGGGTCAAGGTTTTCTGCCGCCTTTTGTACTGTTTTGGGATACAGTTCAAGTATTTTTATCAATTCCCATTCAGCATCGTGTTTTAAAAGTGCAAAATTAATTTCTTTGCCATCGGTTTTAAGCGATGCATCCTGTGCTTTTTTTAGTATGGATGTTACGCGAGCACCCATGTATTGTAAGTATGGCCCTGTGTTTCCATTAAAAGAAAGCGATTCTTTTGGATTAAAAGTCATGTCTTTTGTTGGGCTTGTTTGTAGTAAAAAGTAGTGTAATGCTCCGAGGGCAACTTTTTCGCCAACCTCAGTTACATCTCCAACTGCATTTTCTCTGCCTTTTTCGGTAATTTCTTCGACAGCCCCGTCTCGTAGTGCATCTATTAAATCATCTGCGTCTACAACGGTACCTTCACGGCTTTTCATTTTTCCTTCAGGAAGATTTACCATTCCATACGAAAGGTGGAATAGTTGATCCGCCCAGTCGTAACCAAGTTTTTTTAATATGTAAAATAAAACGGTAAAGTGATAATTTTGCTCATTACCTACAACGTATACTAATTGGTTAAAATCCCAATCAGAATGACGGTATATGGCGGTTCCTATATCTTGTGTCATATAAAGTGCGGTACCATCTTTTCGCAAAAGTACCTTTTTATCAAGATTAATTTCGGCTAAATCAACCCATACAGAACCGTCTTCTTCTTTGTAGAAAAGTCCGTCTTTTAAACCTTGTAAAATTTCTTCTTTACCTTTTAAGTATGTTTCACTTTCAAAGTACAGTTTGTCAAATGATATGCCTGTTCTCTCGTATGTTTGTTTTACACCGCTTATAGCCCAATCGTTCATGGTTCGCCAAAGGTCTCGCACTTCTTCGTTACCTTTTTCCCATTCAACAAGAAGATTTTGAGCTTCTTTTTCAGCTTCGGGGTTTTCGGTGCTATAGGTATTATATTCAACATAACAATCGCCAACAAAGCGGTCACTTTTAATACCTAAACTTTGTGGTGTTTCTCCCTTTTCGGCATGGAACTTTTGATACGCAAGCATGGACTTACAAATGTGAACACCGCGGTCGTTTATGATATTTACTTTGAATACTTCGGCACCTGCTGTTTTTAAAAGCCTTGAGCAACTTTCACCCAAGGCATCGTTTCTGAGGTGTCCTAAGTGAAGTGGTTTATTAGTATTAGGGCTTGAAAACTCAATCATCACCCGTTTTCCAGCAAGTGGTTTTTCACCTGCATCGTCAAGAGTGCCATAGTTTTCGCCTTGTGCGAGTATTTTTTTTAGTACTATTTTTGAAATAAGAG
>CAZUPJ010000201.1:0-1845 GCA_964622185.1 uncultured Treponemataceae bacterium | reverse complement strand
TTTTTAGAACAAGGCGAACAAATTGAAACAAAAATTGTTGCTATTACAAAAGATTATATTTTTTTAGATTTAAATACAAAGTCAGAAGGTGTGTTGGATGCCACTGAGCTTACTAATGAAGAAGGCGAATTTTCGGTAAAGGAAGGCGATTCTATAAAAGTGTTTTTCTTGGGTGAAAAACAAGGTGAAATGCGCTTTACCACAAAAATTAGCTCAGACAAGGCCGATGCTGCAATGCTAGAAAAAGCACATTCTGGCAGAATTCCTGTTGACGGTTTTGTAGAAAAAGAAATTAAAGGTGGATTTGAAGTTCGTATAGGACAAACAAGAGCCTTTTGCCCCTATTCTCAAATGGGGTACCGCCAAAAAGAAGAAGCTTCCTACTTTATTGGAAAACGACTTACCTTTATTATCCAAGAATACAAAGAAGGCGGGCGCAACGTACTTGTTTCAAATCGAGCCGTATTAGAACAAGAACATGCAAATAACATTGAAGATTTTAAAGAAACGTTAAAAGAAGGTATGACCGTAAAAGGTACCGTAGCTTCTATCCAAAGTTTTGGTGCTTTTGTAATGGTTGACAGTTTACAAGTATTGCTTCCAATTTCTGAAATTGCATTAAGTCGTGTTGACGATATAAACAAATATTTAAAAGTGGGGCAAACAATTGAAGCAAAGGTGCTTAAAACTGATTGGAAAAATGAAAGAATTAGCATTAGTACAAAAGCACTACTTGCAAATCCGTGGGATACTGTAAAAGCTAAATATTCAGAAGAATCAAAGCACAAAGGAACCATTTCGAGAATTGCAGAGTTCGGCCTTTTTGTAACACTGGAAGAAGGAATTGACGGGCTTGTACATATTTCAGAAATAGAAAGTGCAAAGGGCGGAACAAATTTGCGAAAGCTTTTTCAAAAAGGCGAAATTATGCATGTTGTAATTCAAAGCATTGATATTGAAGAAAAACGCATATCACTTCGTCCTGCCGTTGCAAAAGAACAAGAAAGCGATGTAGAATACTACCTTGATAAACAAGATAGTGAGGAAACATACAATCCCTTTGCGGCATTATTAAAAAAATAAGTTGTATGGCAACTGGCGTGTTTTAGGCAAAAAACTCCGTAAAAGCGTATGCATTGTGAGTGTGTATGCTTTCAAAGGTTTCTGCTGCTACTGAAAAATATGAAAAAGGTTTTTCAGGGTTAAAACTTTTTAATGCTACATATACTTCGCGTACTAAGTCTTCAACAAAACGAGGGTTGTCGTATGCTTTTTCGGTTACATATTTTTCGTCCTCTCTTTTTAATATAGAATAAACATCGCAAGAAGCACATTGTTCAACCAGTTTTATTACGTCTTCTATCCAAAAAAAATTTGTATTTTGAAGTTTTACTCTAACTACGCCACGTTGGTTATGAGCCCCATAGTTGCTTATTGCTTTTGAACAGGGACAAAGGCTTGTTACTGGTATTTCTATAGAAACAAAAAAATTAGTATTATTGTCGTGAGTGGCAGAACCTTCATAGGTACAGGTGTAACACATCATGCCTTTTTGCTTGGAAACAGGTGCTTCTTTTTCCATAAAAAAAGGAAAAGTTACCAGTCCAAAGGAACGTTCTGCATCTAAACAAATTCTAAGTTCTTCTAGCATTTCTAAAAAACTTTTCATTGAAAATTCAGTGCTGTATGTATGAAATGTTTCGATAAAGCGACTCATGTGTGTGCCCTTATACTGATGCGGAAGATTTACAAAGAGGTCTACCATAGCTTGCGTATGCTGTATTTTTTGTTGTTTGGCTAACACGCTAACAGGATATTGCACATTTTTTACGCCAACCTTTTGTA
>CAZUPJ010000200.1:0-3343 GCA_964622185.1 uncultured Treponemataceae bacterium | reverse complement strand
GAAGTACTCCAAGCTATTTTACAAGGGTGTTGCACTTAATCTGACAATGTGCAATGTATAATTAATAATTAATACGTTATTATAACAACAACTGAGACGGTTACAGATGTTACCAAACTGTATTGAGATTTGTAACCGTTTTTTTATTTAGAAGGGTAATATTAATTATTACCTATTAATTATTAATTATCTTGGTATTACCGCTGTTTTTCCAATAGAAAATAAAGGCTTATGATTATTATCTAAGATTATTCTATAATCTATTCTAAAGTGCTCTGTCTTTCCGTCGGGAAGATTAAAATCGAGCTCGATAGGTAGGCACTTTCCTTGTATCATTGCTCGGTTAAATTCCATAAAAATATCAGAATATTCGTCTGGGATAATATTATTTTCATATATTTCTTCAGGGAACTTCATTTTGCGCTCTGGTAGGGCAAGAATTCTTCTTCCTCTACCAAAAAATTGAATTGTCTTTAATTTATTACTATAAGCCCAAAAGAACTCTTCAGAAATATCAGAAATAGTATCAAAGAGCGTTTTGTCAGAAACCTCATTAAAGAAGTATGCACTTGTAGAATTTTCTTCATCGCCACCTGCAATTTGGCTCCGCAAGTCTCGCGTAAAACTGGCAATAAAGTAGTCTCCCTCCTCGCTTTTTACATCAAGCTTAACAAGTGTTACTTCACATGGAATTTCTTCTCCGTCAAGTTTACAATGCAGCCAATTAAACTTCTCATAGCCTGAGTTTCGAGCTTTATTGATATAAAATAGTGCAGATTCCGCCGAGCTTCTTCCATCTGGTTGATGTTTTGGTGAAAGCTGTGAAAATTTTTCAAGATACATAGCAGGACTTTCAAGATTAAAAAGTTCTGCAGAGCGTTTATTTGACATAATATTTTCACCTTTGTGATTCCAGAGATTTGTGCATAAGGGCATATTTTCAATAAGCGAATACAGTTCATCATACGAAATATCATAGCTTTGTCCTGTATAGGCTCCCATCATAATATCTTCACTTATTTCTGTTTCACGATTCTTTTCATATTCTTCATAAAAAATGTCCAATGGCAAAGGCCTATAGAAATAATATCCTTGTCCGTAATCACAACCAAAGCCCTTTAGCAGTTCTTTTTGCTCTTCTGTTTCAATCCCCTCTGCAACACACGAAGACTTTCCAAGCTCTTTAACAGTTTTAATAATATTTCTGATTACCGTTCTATTTTCTGCACTTGTTGTAATATTATCAATTAAACCTTTGTCAATTTTTATTTCAGAAAATTCAGGCATGGTAAGCATAAGAAGATTAGAATGTTTTGTGCCAAAGTCATCAAGGGATACATCAAAACCTAAATTGTGAAATTCTTTAATTTTTTTATGAAAAAAATCAAAATCCATTTTATCTATACTTTCGGTTAGCTCAATCTTTATTAAATAATGGGGAACTGTATATTTATCGCATATGCTTACAACTTCATCAATTACATCGTGTGCAAGACACGAAACACGAGAAAAATTCACGGCTATTGGCAGAGCTTTATTCTCTGCTATTAATTTCTTCTGCACTTGGCATACTTGTTCCAGAACACAAAAGTCCAAATGCCGTATAGTCCCTTCATTTTCATATATTGGAATAAACCTATCGGGAGGAACCATTTTACCATCAACAGTAAATTTTCTTACTAATGCTTCAGCACTAATAATTTTTCCTGTTATAAGACTTACTTTGGGCTGCAAATAAATGGTAAAAAGATTAGATTTTATCTCTGCTAATAAAATTTCAACAGGATTTAGCCTTGTTTGTAAAGCGTCTCCTGCTTGTTGTTTATAAAATTTCTGTTTTTCAGAATACATAATATCGTTGGCGTGTGTTAAACCTTGGCGTAAATCGATTTTTTGATCCTGCCATACTCCGCCTACTGCAAAAGAATAATCACTTTGGCTTTCGCCTTCTTTTCTCAGAATAGACATAAGGGTATCAAAGTCTTCTTTGCTCGTATTAGGACACAATACTATAAATTCGTCACCTGCGATCCTGTAAAGGTCATATTTTATGTATAATGAAATAAGTTTTGCTGCTTGCTTTAAGATTTTATCGCCATATTTTTCACCGTACAGTTCATTCATTCGCTTGAGAGCATTAATATTTAGATGAATAAAGCCAATTGATGACAACTCTCTGGGATTTAGTTCTTCTATACGCTCTAAGTATTTGTTTCTATTATAGAGTCCTGTCAAAGCATCTGTATACGACAAGTGTTCTAACTGTTTTAGGGTTTTATTTTTCTTTATTTCGTCTGCAACAAATATTAGAACAGAGTGCAAAAGGCTAGCATCTTTTGTGTTCACACGTTGATTGTTAACACCCATAAAGTAATCTATTTTTTCGTTAGAATATATTGGTGCTAGGTGAATAGATGTTTTATTCCTCTTTTTTAACACTTTATAAAATGGGCTCTGATGGTCAAGTTCTTTGTCTATATTTGCAACAGCCATTTCTCCGTCTCGCTCAAATGCAATTATAACTGGCATAAGTTCTTCTGCTGTTAAATAGGGGTCAGTATGAATTGTTGCTATTGCAGGGTCTAAGCTCCATTCATAAATAACCTTAGCGGTGCTTGTGGAATGATCAACTTCATAAATAAACGATCTATCTGCTTGGTAAAACTCACAAACAATAGAAAGCAGGCTTTCAATTGCACTACCAATATCATCATCTTTTGCAAGTGTTTTAACACACTGAATGAGCGTATCCTCAATTGATAACCTATTTGTTAGCGATGTTATTTCATCATCGTGATCTTCTGAATTATATGCATAGGTAATTTTATATTGCTGCCCCTTATACGATATAAGTGTGTCGATGTGGGTATAGTATCGTTGATTTCGCTTATTTTGAATTTTTGTATGTAATTTTTTCCCTTCATGCATCAAATGATTATTGCAAAAATCACATGGAGTATCAAAGCCATGGAGGTATTCGTAACACTTTTTACCTTTTGTAAATTCTTTTGAAAAGGGTGCAAATGTTGTTCGTGCACTTTCATTTACATACAAAAGTTCATAGTTTTCCATGTCAACTATATATGCCATGAAACTATGGTTATCCATTGCAATTTTAGCAAATTCATTAATATCCATACGCTACCCCAAAGTATTCTTAAATACTTAACACTTTTATATTATAAAAGTTACAAGAGTATAGACGTAAAAAAGTTTAAAAAGATAATTAAACAACCAATTTGTATTATATAAATAAAAATAATAAGCTTTTATATTTTTATTAAGAAAAGTTTGATAGAACTTCTGTAGTCTTTCCAATAGAATATAGTGGATTATTGTTGCA
>CAZUPJ010000199.1:0-3368 GCA_964622185.1 uncultured Treponemataceae bacterium | reverse complement strand
CAGGATGTCTTTCTAATAACTTTCTGAATGTTGATGATTTTAATCCACCAACATAACCTGTGTGGCGATGGTACATCTTGCCTTCAAATTTATTGCCTGTAACAGCAACTTTTTCAGCATTGATAATTACAATATAGTCACCCATTTCTTGGTTGGGGGTGAATGTCGCCTTGTGTTTACCTCTTAACATGTAAGCAGCTTTTGCAGCAACACGTCCAAGTGGTTTGTCTGCAGCGTCGATAACATACCAGTTACGAACTGCATCGTTTTCATTAACGTAAATCGTTTTCATAAATAAATACACCTTAACAATTGTTGTAAACAGTTAGATTTTTGCATCGAATCTTACTGCTTGTTTTTCTTTGGAATCAGGTGAGCAAACCTTTTACGATCCAGAAAAACTATGTACGGGAAAATAATAATATCATTTTAAGAAAGGAATGTCAAGATGATGAACCGGCAAAGCAAGCAATTCTTATGCAATGTTAGAGTCTTGCGTCTTTTTAGCCTCTACATGCTCTGCGGCAGCTTGTATCATTACATCAAACGATTCAACCATATCTTGTGGCAAAAGCAATAAATTATCGAGCATTTTTCTAAATTGCCTATATTTGTCCATGTCATTTTTTGCTTTGTACTCTTTCCCCGTTACGAGATATTCAACGCTCACATCAAGAGCCTTTGCAATTTTTACCGCAACATCAGCAGGAGGCATGGAACATTGAGAGCCTACATACATATCCATCGCCCTTTTTTTTACGTTTGCAAGGGCGGCCAATTCTTTTTGAACAAAACCTTTATATTTTATTTCGGACTTTAGCCGTTCAGAAAATGTACTCATAGTAGAAAATAACATAATTACGATATTTAACGCTTGATTTAATCGTACACACGATGCATACTATATTGAAAGCGTAATTACGTTGTTGTATATAAATATATTGCTTTTGCAATATAAATAAAACAAAAAAGGAGTAAAAAATGAAAAAAAAATTTATGAAAGGGACAATGGTGCTTTTTGCACTTTTTGTCATATTTGCATTTACGGGGTGTGAGGATGTTGTAAACGACGTTGCCGACATAATTGTTGACAACACAGACAGTTCTGGAACGGGCGTTGACACCACAGGCAACAGCGGGAATACAGGCGACACTACGAGTACTTATTCCGTTAGTAAGGTAGTATTTGTAGACCAAAATGGCACCGCACCAAGTACTTCCTCTAGTCCAACATGGTCAAATATTTGGGAGACTGTAAAAATATCTGCAACTAGTGCACTTGATACAACCTTTGGTACTTCAAATTGGCAACAAAGTGCAGAGTCTCCATTAGGCACCGTTACAATAAACTCAGGGCATCAAGATATTACCCTTGCAAAGCTAGACGCTCTTAAAGCTGTTTTCGCAAATACGTTTACAATTCAATCAGTCGAATATACATTTACCGCAAACTACAGTGCAGAAACAAAAACTATTACTGTTACCTATACTCAAAAAACAAGTGCAGGTGATAGCGGTAATACAGGCGACAACGGAAATCAAGGGGGTGTAGGAGATACTGGTGAAACAACATACACCGTAATTGAAATCAAACTCGTCGATAAAGATGGAAACAGCCCCAATGACAATTCTACACCCACATGGGCAACAATTTGGTATAACACAAAGGATAGTATAAATTCTATTTTTACCACAGCGTTTACTAGCAATGGATGGGATTCCTTACAACTTACTAATACGTATGGAACTATACCTATTAATGCAGGCTTTCAAGAAATAAACAAAGCAAAATA
This sequence comes from uncultured Treponemataceae bacterium, assembly GCA_964622185.1. GTDB lineage: Bacteria > Spirochaetota > Spirochaetia > Treponematales > Treponemataceae > CAYJFX01. Next base: position 1,575 of record CAZUPJ010000199.1, on the reverse strand, counting down.
TGATGCATTAATATCATCTCTAAATACTAAACTTGACTTTACTCAAGTAAATGTTACCTATGACTTTACCGCTTCATATGATTCTACTACGAAAAAAATAACAGTTATGTATCTAAAACCTGGCGAAAGTGGAAACCCAGGCGATGGAGGTAATACAGAAACACCAACAGTCCCTACCGCTCCTCAAAATGTACAAGCAACAAAGCAATCTGATACAGAAATTTTACTCTCTTGGGATGCCGTTGAAGGTGCAAGCAAGTATGCCATTTATGAATCATTAACATCAAGCGTAAGCTCTGCTCAATTGTTAAACGGCGAATGGACTAGTACCTCTGCAAGGATATCTGAAATACAATCGAATACAACATATTATTACTGGATTACAGCAAAGAATAGTCAAGGCGAAAGTGTCCACTCCAGTATGGTAAGCATTATGATAGAAGAAGAACAACCACAAGTTCCTTCAGTACCCCAAAATCTAAGAGCACGAGCAGTTGCAGGTGTTCCGGATGAAGTAAACCTCTCATGGAACTCCAGTCAAAATGCAGTAAGATATGTTGTTTATGAGCATACAACAAATAATCCTGACTCGGCCTCTGTGGTTGAAAGCAATGTAACAGGAACAAGTGCCATCTATGGAGGATTAGAATCGGGTAAAACCTATTACTATTGGATTACTGCCTTAAATGCCAATGGAGATGAAAGTGATTATTCGAATGTGGCAACATTTACAACAGAAAAAAGTATAAAACCACCACAAAATGTAACTGTTGACGTTAAAAGCACCATAACAGGAACTAAATATACGTGCATAAAATGTAATAGAAGTTACTCTTCATCTTCATCAGCCAGCTCCAGCTGTTCAAAAGGAGGTAACCACAGTCTCCGCAGGGTAACTATCTATTCATATACAACAACAATTGAATGGTTGTCTGTTGCAGATGCCACTTTTTACACAATATATAGAAGTTTAAAGTCTGGAGTCATACTTGATGCAGTAAAATTAACAACAGTAACAGGCAAGACTTCCTACACTCACTCTGTAAATGGAAGTACATATAACTACTGGATTACTGCAACCAATGCAGATGGGGAAGAAAGTGATTACTCTGCACTAAACACAAAGCTGTAGTAGTTCATTTTTCTAACACATTCAACATCTTAACCAAAACAAAAAAAGAACTCTACGCTCTGTAGGGTTCTCTTTTTACATTCACGCCTTCTTCCCAATTTTCACAATGCATGCTATAATGATTTATGAAATTCATGGAGGAACACAATGGATAGCAAAAAATACCACGCACTACTCATTCTCATTGTTCCGCATGTACTAGAACTCATCAGCAATAACGAAAATTACGGTGCCCTTCACACCACAGGCAAAAAATACAGCATAGCCGACATCGACGCATTTTTAATTGATAATTCTATCATTACAAGTTAATTGCCTCAACTTCTTCTTTACTTAACCCTGTATATTTTATTATATCTTCAATTGGCATACTATCACGCTTTAAAGATTTTGCAATTTCAATGTTTCTTTCACGTGCACCTTGTTCTAAGCCTTGTTCTATT
>CAZUPJ010000198.1:0-3398 GCA_964622185.1 uncultured Treponemataceae bacterium | reverse complement strand
TTGTCTGCAGCTAAATCGTAAAGAGCGGCAATAGGATAACCTGATTCGTTAGCCGTTTTTATTGCATGGTAAGAATCTTCAAAAATAACGGTTTTATCTAGGCGTGTATTGAGGGCTTGAAGTGCCATATCAAAAATAGCAGGCGATTCAGCTTTTGCACTACCAGCTTCTGTCGATGTAACAATACCTTTAAAATACTTTGCAATGCCATGGCCTTCAAGAGCAATTTCTACCAAGTGCCTATCTGTTGCCGTAGCTACATACATAGGAATATTTTTTGAGTGCAAGAGATCTAAGAATTCTTTAACAAAGGGTTTTAAAGGAACCGTTGTGTTGTATTCATCTTCCATTACGGCATTGCACTCTTTTACAATTTCTTCTTTTGAAAGGTTTATATTATACGTAACTCTCAAATATTCTGCAGTTTGCAATATTGTAAAAGCATATAGTTTTTTTCCAAGATTTTTTTCTGGTATAAGATTTTTCTTTTTTAAGTATATACTTCCCATGTTTTGCCATTGTTGCATTGAATCTAAAAGTGTTCCGTCAAGGTCAAAAATTGCACCTTCTATGTTTTTCCAATTAAAATTTTCCATGATTGTTTCCTATATTTTTTTTAGATACCAAATGAGACCCTTGTTTTTTAGTTGAACAAGCCCTCTTTTTTCTGCATCGTGTGCAAGCTTTTTAAACCGTGCGTATCCATAATGTTTGAAATCTATGTTTTTTGCAGCATCTGCAAAAGGTTTCCAGTCATCATTTTGAAGAAGTTGCAAAAGTTCTGTGAATTCTTTTGGAAGGCTTTTATTAACTTGTGCTTTAAGTTGTAATTTATTGTGTTCTTCTTTTGAAAACTCTACCGTTGTTTCTTTTATGGCTGCATTTATAAAAGCTTTCCAGTTTCTAAAACCTAGTTGGCGTTCATCAAAGTGAGAATTAAGAAGTTTCATTCTTATTTTTACGGCACCTAAAAAGGGCTCTTTTCTCTCTTTTATCATGCCAGCGACAGCTTCTTCTAGAAGTTCAAAAGATTGTTCTTTTGAAACTTTTTTTACATCTATAATATCTTCTTCATTATGATCTGCAGAATCTGTTGCATCAATAATATCTCGGTAATCTTTAAAATCGTCTGCTATTTTTAATAAATCTTCAGAAGCATTTCGCGTTACATCGCAAATAACAAGTGTTTTTTTTCCGTACTTTCTAAAACTTTGCAAAAGGGGTTTAAAATGAGCATCTCCTGTTATAAGCACAAATTTTTCTATATTTGGGTATTGAAAAATGAGTTCAATGCCTCTCGCTACCATTGCCATGTCGGAAGAATCTTTCCCTTTGCCTTGTGATGGAATATGAAGAAGTTCAAAGCTGTTTGCGGAGAGTTCTTTTGCAATTTCTTTTATATTATTTTCGGTCCAATTGCCAAAGGCCATAGCGTATGATACTTTTCCTTCTTCAGAAATTGAATCCATCACCATTTGCACATAGTTCATTCCAACCGGTGGTGTTACATTTTCTATGTCCCATAAAATTGCTGTATTCATGTTGTCTCCTAATTTTCTAGCGTCCAGCGGTGCGTACTTTGTTAGTTTTCATTCGCATAATCCAATTATTTTGTAAAATTTCGCTTGTGTATAAAAGACAGTCGTGTCCATAGCTTACCCAGCTCATAACGGTTCCATCTTCTGGATTAATAAAGCAATAATTACCTTTTGTCATTGGTACGCGCACTGTGTTAGGACCAATAAACTCAAAAGGTATTCCTTCTTCTATTTTGTTCATTGCTTTAAATGGGTAAAAATGCCAATTATTTTGCTCTTTTGGAGCATGAGGAACTTTTTCGGGATGGTCAACATAGTCTTTTTCTTTTGCTCTTTTTGCTTCTGGGTGAAGAGCATTAAGAGTTTTTTCAAAGTCTTGTATCGTTTGTTGCCCCTTTGCAAGTATTTTTTTTGTCTCTTCAGCAGATAGTGGATTTTCTATAGTTCCAGACATTTCATATGCACCTGAAGATTCTCCAGACGTTGTTTCGTTTGCATCGTCTGGACCAAAATAAAAGCCTGTTCCAAATGCCCTGTGTTGAAGATTGAAAAGTTCTTCTACATATGGCTTTGCTTCTGTCTCAGTAATGAGATTGTTTTTTGAGTCTATGGCTTTTCTGTATGCCCGGGCGGTGAGTGCAACATAGTAAAGGCTTTTCATTCTACCTTCGACCTTTAAGGAGTCTACACCTGCATTTTTAAATTCGGTTAAATAATCAATCATGCACAAGTCTTTAGAAGAAAGAACGGCTGTAAAGTTTTCTCCTTCAAATACAGGAAAATATTCGCCAGGGCGTTTTTGTTCTTCTAAAACTAATTCTCCGCTTTGGGCTAAGTCTTTAGCAGTTTTTATGTCAAAATCCCATCTGCAAGAATGAGAGCATGCCCCCGCATTTGCACTTCGTCCGTTCATATATGCACTCATTAAGCAGCGTCCTGAATAGGCAATGCACATAGCCCCATGTCCAAAGGCTTCTATTTCCATGTCAGGAACGGCATCTTTTATTTCGCGTATTTCGCTTAATGACGCTTCTCTTCCTACTACAACACGGTTGAAGCCAAGTGCTTTATACATTTTTACCGCTTCTCTGTTTATACAGTTAGCTTGCGTACTTAAATGGAGTTTTGCATTTGGAAAGTGTTTTTGAATAAGATTAACCATACCTATGTCTTGTACTATGAAAGCGTCAAAGGGATATTGTTTAAAGTAATCTATTTCACCTAAAAAGGCATCTAAGTCTTTGTTATGAAAGGTTATGTTCATAGCACAAAAAAGGCGCTTGTTTGGAAACTTGTTTTTTAATTCTTGAATTTTTACATATTCATTGTCATGAAAGTTGTCAGCTTTTACACGGAGTGAAAAATTTTTTAAGCCGATGTATGCAGCATCGGCACCGTATTCATAGGCATAGCGTAATTTTTCAATGTTTCCTGCAGGGCATACTAATTCCATTTACGAGCGTACCTCTTTTTCTCTTATGTATTTTCCTACTTTCTCTATTGCTAAATGAGCTTCTCCTAAAAACTCATCTGCTCGTTGGAACATGTGCATCATGCCATCCCATCGTTCAACATCGCATCGGGTGCCAAATTTTTTGACTCTCGCCTGAAAGTATAAAATGTCGGGTTCGATTAATTCGCCCTTTCCAACTTGAATGTATAAGGGTGGAAAATTTTCAAGCATTGCTTGTTCTGCAAAAACAGGAGAAACAAAAGGACTTTTTAAATTTTCTGAATAGGTGTACATTTCAGCACACCACTTTAATGATTGTGGTGTAATAATTTTATCTTTTGGAAGATTTTTTTCTGTCGATGTTTCTAAATTGGCAGAAACATTTAGCCAAGGAGAAAAAAGAACAA
>CAZUPJ010000197.1:0-3406 GCA_964622185.1 uncultured Treponemataceae bacterium | reverse complement strand
GTTTGGCGTTGCGAACTTGTTTTTGATGCTTGAATTGCACTAAGACTATATTCAAGAGCCTTGTCAGTTTGCCCAGTCTGCAACGCACATATTGCTCCAACGAGGTATGCATCCCATATTTTTATATGATATGTATAATCAACATAAAAACTACTTAGTGTAGCAAGACTTTCTTCATAGTTACCTGCATAATATAAAGACATACCTGCGTAATATTGAGCCCAAGAATTATCACTTTTAGCATTAGAGTAATCCTCAATAAAACTTTGAGAGGCTTTTTCCCAGTCTCTGTATATATAATATGATAACCCTTGCAAATAAGGATCTTCTACTTGAAGCCCAATATTTGCACCTTCTTCCCATTCTCCAGACAAAAACAGTGCTTTTGCCGTTTCAGGGGACTGCGGAAATGTTTCAATAAATATCTGAATAGCTTTTTCTGTATATCCCGCCTTATAGAGACTTTGTGCATGTAATAGCAAAATGTTGCTATCTATTGCATGTGATGAATGATCGCCTAAATGTGCGATAAGGGTATCTAAAAGAAGTGATACTCCAGAATAATCTTGTCTTTCATATAGAATATGTGCATGATAATATATTGCCATTTGTAGCAAATATAACCTCGTTTTATTATTCATTTGGGTATTTTGTTCAAACATTTCAAGAGCGACTTTTGCAAATTGTTCACATTTTATATTATTAGCTTTTTCTCCATACAAAAGAGCCAATAATGATGCATACTCAAAAGGAATATACCCGTCGTAATTAATCCTAGTTTCTAGCAAATTCAAAGCTGCTTCTATATCCTCTTCAATATAATATATAATGGCTTGAAACAATCCTGAATACTCATAATGGAGAGGATTTTTTTCACCTTCTACTTTTTGTAAATCTGCCCGTCTAAAATATTCCATTGCTTCTTCATATCGGGTATCAGTAAAAGCTTCTATCCCCATTCCAAGCCACAAATTACCTAACAAAGGTTCAACCTCCAAAGGAATAGTTCCCTCGCCAAATTGATTAATATAATACGTAAGAACAGCTGTCAACTCAGTATTGCGACGCAACGCAGAAAGTGAGCGTGCACTATATAAAAGAACATCTTTGTCCAGCGTCTCATCGTAAAAAGGATTTTCCACAAGTTCGTATAAATAAGGTAGTGCTTTTTCATGCTCACCTTTCCTTGTTAGAATAAGAGCCAAATAATACTGAGATTTTCTTTTCATTGTTATCTCAAGCTGTTTGTTTAATAGTATATTTTCAAAGAGGGGTTGAGCATCTGTTAGCAAATCTAAGTGATAATAACTTTCTGCTTGATAAAAGAAAGCTTCTGTTTTATAGGAACTAAAAGGATATTTTTCTAAGAGATTGTTAGTATTTTCGATAACTATTAACCAAGCATGAGCGTTAGAATAATGTTTTATTTGAGAAAAAACATAGCTTTCAGTTTCCTGAATTGAATATCTGCTTTTATCATAGTTTTGAGAAAAAAGAACAAGAGAACACAGAAAAAGAATACAAGTTGTTATAATTAATTTTTTCATTCTTTCACCTCATCAATATGCTATTCAAAAAACCACAAACAATTTTAAAGATTTTCATCTTCACTTAAGCCTGGCTCTTCTGGGAAAAAATTCACAGATGGCTTTACTCTAACTAAATGTACAAAGCTATCAGAATATCGAGATAAAAATTGTTGTAGTGTATACTCTGCACCATTTTGAAAAATAGTTACATGAAACTTCCCACTTGAATCAAACCATGAAAAAAATGCTACTGCATGATTGTAATAGTATTGTTCTGGTGTTCTTCCCCCATCAGAGGATTCTCGTTTTTCTCGAATAGCCCCAAGATAAAAAAGGTCTTGCTCTGTAGCTGTTAAAATATATAATAACGCTTCCAACATATCTACTTGATATCCAATATCGATAACAAAATTTACTCTTTCATTTTTTCCACTTTCGTTGGTAAAAACAGAAAATGGTTCAACATGCACATCTGCACGGGAAGTTTCATAGGTATAAGATAGAGATGTTCCTGCTGTAAGGGCTGCGGCTGCAAGGTTTCGAATATAATCATAACTTTTATGCGTTTGTTGTCGCTCAGGAATCGTAAAATCTATATCCACAGTTGACATTCTTAACGGATCGTCGAAAAGGGTTCCACCCGTAAGCGGTTTTACTAAGCCATTAATAATCCATTTTAAAAACTCAAATTCGCTATCTTCAGAAACAAACATTTGAGTCTTTTGTAAATCTGGCAACAGTTTTCTTATAATAGTTATCATGTGCATTGAATCAGTGTACACATTATCATTAATATCAACATATTTCCAAGGTAAGCTATTTTTTGTAATTTTCTTTATATCATCAAATTGTGCAGTGTAAAAATAATCAAACAACACCGGAATAGGTGCATTATAGGCGACCAAGGCACCATATATTGAAAGGTTTGCATATGATTTGTCTTTTCCCGACATAAAATCTATGAAAACATTGGAATCATTCATAAAATAATAACGCACTTTAATATTTTTTCCAGTTGTACTATCACGATATAAAATCCAACTGCCAAAACCATCTTTTGGCCATGTTTCAATTGACAATTCGGAGGATTGCATTTCTTGTCCTCTTTCAATTTCTCCTGCAACATTAAAATTTTGAATTTCAAGCGTTTGAATAACAAGTGGAGCTACGATAATTTCCATAACTCCACCTTTTTCTTCTACACGTACTAAAAAATATTCGCCAAGCTCATTTTGAAAAACTTCAGTACTTTGTTCTCTAATTAATGAAATATCTTGAGTAAACCATGTGTCAATTAATTGTGATCGAACCTGCGAAGATTCAGGGTAAAGAACACCATTGTCTTGTGCACTAAGCACAAAACAATATGTAAAAAGAAGCAATACTAAACCATAGCGTCTACTAATAGAGAGCTTATGCGTGTTTCTCATCAGGATGCCTTCCTACCGGTGCATTTGCCAATAATAATTTTAAGCGATTAAGCTGATTTACTTCACTTGAACCTGGGTCATAATCAATAGCTGCTATATTTGACTCAGGATAACGATCTCGAAGTTCTTTTATCATACCTTTACCTGTTACATGGTTTGGCAGACAAGCAAATGGTTGAACACACGCAATACTTGGGACACCTTCTTGAATAAGTTCTACCATTTCTGCAGTTAAAAACCATCCTTCCCCAGTAATGTTGCCTAGTTGCACAATATCATCGACTCCTTCCATTAAATCATAAATAGATTTAGGTGGATCAAAGCGCTTGCTTTTTGAAAGTTGTTTTTTTATTGTTCGTCTAAATCGTTCTAACACCCACACAAAAAGCCGTGCATTTTGCTCTGTTTTTTTAGGGAAAGCAAGTTCTTTATGTCTAAAAATACCAG
>CAZUPJ010000196.1:0-3413 GCA_964622185.1 uncultured Treponemataceae bacterium | reverse complement strand
ATGGTAAAATTGTTATTATTCTTGATGATGGAGGTCATCAGCTTTCTCAATCAAAGTCTTTTGTTGATTTACCTTTTCCTGTTACAATTGCAGTATTACCACAACTTTCAGATTCGGTAGAAACTGCAGATTTGGTTAGAAATTCTGGGAATGAATTATTTTTACATCAACCAATGCAAGCAATGAATTTAAATCTTAGCCCTGGTCCTGGAGCCATTTTACCAGATATGACAACAGGCGAAGCTGTCTCCGTTTTGCGGCAAAATATATTAGAAATTGGTCCTGTTGTTGGAGTAAATAATCATGAAGGATCGCTTATTACAAGTGATAGAAATTTAGTTGGTGCCGTTATAGATGCATGTTCCGATTTAGGAGTTCTTTTTTTAGACTCGAGAACAACAGCACAAACTGCCGTACCTATGGTAGCCATGGAGCGTGGTATTGAAGTTTTAGATAGAGATATTTTTATTGACAACCAAAAAGATAAAGCGTATATGAGAGAAATGTTAGAGAAAGGGCTTGAAATTGCAGATCAGCAGGGCTATGTAATTATGATAGGTCATGTTACAACACCACTTCTTGCTCCTTTGTTAGATGAAATGTACGATGAGCTAAGTGCCCAAGGTTATACATTTACAACTCCTTCGAAATTATAATAAAAAACGAGGTATCTATGAAAGTGTTAGGAATAGAATCATCGTGCGATGAAACTTCTGCTGCAATTGTAGAAGATGGCAGAAAAATTTTAAGTAGTGTTGTTGCAACTCAAATACCTTTTCATGAAGTGTACAATGGTGTGGTGCCAGAAATTGCCAGTAGAAAACATGCCGAATGGATTTTACCTGTTGTACGCCAAGCACTTAGCGAAGCAAACTTACAACCAAGTGACATAGATGCCGTTGCTGCTACTAATAGGCCTGGACTTATGGGCTCACTTTTAGTAGGTTTGAGCTTTGCAAAAACTTATGCATGGTCGCTCAATAAACCCTTTATTGCTGTAAATCATATGCTTGGACACTTATATGCAGCACACTTAGAAAGAGATATTCAGTATCCATATCTTGGACTATTGGTGTCGGGTGGGCATAGCATTATTTGTAAAGTAAATAATTTTGACGATATAGAAGTGCTTGGAACAACTGTAGATGATGCTGTAGGGGAGGCCTTCGATAAGGTTGCAAAATTTTATGACTTTGGATATCCTGGCGGTGTTGTCATTGATAAGTTGGCAAAAAATGGTGATATAAAAGCAGCAAAATTTCCTCTTCCTTCTCTTCATAAAGGAAATCATCAATATGATATGTCGTATTCGGGATTAAAAACAGCGGTAATAAATCAAATAGATCAGTTTTGGTGTGAAGGATACGAAAAAACACCTGAAAATATTGCGGCAAGTTTTCAGGAAGCGGCTGTGAATATTTTATTAAAACGACTTTTTGCAGCAGTTGAAGATACAGGTTTTAAAACAATTGTTGCAGGCGGAGGCGTTGCCGCAAACTCAAGACTTCGAGAGCTATTAGCTGCAAGAACAGATTTAACTTGTATTTTTCCACCACTAAAGCTTTGTACCGATAACGGTGCAATGATTGCGGGGCTTGGCTATAAATACCTTGAAAGAGGTGAAACAAGTGATTGGAATACTACAGCAAGTGCCAGAGTTGAAGGGTTTAGAAAAAAGGTGGTTAGATAAAAAAAGGCTCACTACACTGTGTAGTTTGTAGTGAACCATTTTTTATTTCCAATTTTTTATTCTTGAGTAGGATTTTCACCATTTGCTGTAGCTTCTGATGAAGTGGATTCTTCTTTCTTATGAGCGTAACTAACGGCAAGTTTTCTGTTTCGGTAATCGCTTCCGTTTATAAGTGAAATAATAGAATCTGCATCCTCAATATACACTTGTACAAAAGAATAATTGTCGAGAATTTTTATATCCCCAATTCTCTCTCTGTCTACAGATCCTCTTTGTGTAATAAGTCCAATTATGTCACGAGCATACACACCGCGATTACGCCCCATGCCAATAAAAAGCGTAGCTGCCTTGTCTTCGTCTATTGAAATTCTTGGTGTAGGACTTGACTCACGTTCAGGACGTGGCTCATTTGAGCGTTCTACCTTTGTTCTGTCGTATCGTTCTGTTTTTCCCTCACGGCGGTTATATTTATCAAAACGATCTCCTCGTGAATTTGAGGTACGGAAGCCTTTTGACGCCATTTCTTTTGCTAAATATGCGGCTACATATGTGCGAAGTGTAAACGGCACCGTCTTTTTAAATAGTTTTTTGTACTCACTGATAACAATGGGGTCTTCTTCTGAGCGTACTTTTTCTACTGCTTGCGCAAGTAGTTCTTGAAATTGTTCCTCTAGATTGGAACGGTTGTTTTGCATTGACATGCTCTTCCTCCAAAATCACCTTAAGGTGTAACATTAAGGTCTACTGTAAAACCCATAGGAGTTTTTTTAAAACCGCTACGGAGCAGTACCTTTATAAAGGTTTTAGGGATGAACATTTCGGGTATAATCACAATGTGAATTTTACGGTTTTTTAATTCCTGCAAGCAAAATCTAAAAAGTTCTTTTCCTATTCCCAACCCTCGCCACGCTGGTAAAATAAAAAATAAAGTAACTACAACAGAACATTTTGCAGGAGAGGGAACAGAAGAAACAGAGATGGCACCAGAAAAATCTCCGGCTATATTCTCACAAATATATATTATTTTGTTTTCTGCTTCAAAAAAATCTTTATATGATTTCCATATCATGCCAGCCGCAATACCAAGTTCATTTTTGTATGAACTTTCAATCGATTGTGCTGCCATTTCCTCGGCTTGCATCATACGTTCTTGATCTAATGTTTTATCATATTCACGAAATACAAAATCATCAAAAATAAGATTTTCGGTTTCTTCAGGCTCGCCTTCTATTCGTTCTAAACCCCATGAATCTCGAAAAACATTATACCACTGAACAACTTTTTCTTTAAGCACTTTCTGTTTAAACGTAAACCATTGTTGCTCCACTTCAGGGTAGTCTTTCAGTGTATTCTTAAAATTACGAAAAACCCCTTTGCCAGCAAAAAGAACTTCATGTAAAGCTTCTTTTGCAAGCGGTGAATGAAGTGAAGTTACGAAATGCTCCATCACCTTAAATCCGTCTATAGATGTCCATTCGGGAATACTATAATAACGGTCGGTAGCTTTTTTTACGCCAATGTCTAATTCTACAACTTCTTTTTGTTCTGAGTCAAAAACATTGTTTTCTTTTTGATTTTCCATTGCAAAAATGAGGCTGTTTATTACATCGTCGCTTAATTCAAAATGCATACCTAATGAGGAGTTTACCATAATTAAATAAAAAATGCAATGACTTAAAAAATGTCTTTTTTAAAACCTGATACAGTAAAATTTGTGTTAAGA
>CAZUPJ010000195.1:0-3432 GCA_964622185.1 uncultured Treponemataceae bacterium | reverse complement strand
AAAGGTTGAATCATTTTGAACAAGACCACTCAATACAATAGGCTCCCCGCTTTTTCCTTGCACTTCCGTTGTTACAATTTTTTCAGACGTAGGAGGAGGATTACCAGTTTCGGAAACATCTGCGCCGCGCCTCGATAACGATGCTGTTACCTTTGTTGTTACCATACCGTCACCTGATACCCAGCCTTCAATATTTAATACAAGACCTGCAATAATTTCCCTTGTAATGCCAGAGTACACAGGCTTTCCTGTATCAGGGTCTATTGCAGTATCTTGGTAGCGAAACGTATTGGTATTTTGAAAATGAATAGCACTACCAGAAATTCCTTGCAAGTGTGTATCTACATACACTTCTGCCTTGTTTTCTGCAATTGCACTTTGTAATTCGGCCGCAAAAACATAGCCAAATGTGGTAACAACATCTAAGTTGAGTGCAAAAACAGAGCCAAGATGTCCCGAAATACCAGTAGTGTCTCCAAGCAAAACTTTTCGCCCCGAAAAAGATGGATTCCAATTAAAGGAAGCACTTTCTTGCACTTGTAACACAAGCACATCATAACCAATAGTTGTAGATGGTTTATCTAACACTTTTAATGCATCAGTAAGAACCACAAATGCATCATCACTTCCTGTAAAAAACAGGCTACTGCCATTTCCTACATCACTAAACTGATCCTGCCTTATTCCTGGTGGTAAGTGCTCAAGAAGCGTATTAGGAGTAATGTATTGCAATTGAACAAGTTGCCTTCTTTCAGGTATATCACACAAATTTAAAAAAACGTCTATGGCAGCAGATTCTTTTGCCGTTACTTCAACTTGTGCAGATGTATCGGAAAGCATCAACACATTTACAAAAGGAAAGCGTGAAGCCATCAAAGATGAAAACTTTTCGCTGTTTATGTGTTTTAGAAAAATTGTTTTCCAAATTTTTGAAGCATTTTTTAAGTCTGTCGATGAACTTTCAAACCCATACATAATGTACATGTCATTACTAAAGGTAAATGTTGCACCTGCCTGTGCACATAGTGTTTTTAAGACGGCATCAAAATCGTAATGTGAATACAAAAGGCGTTTTATAATTCCATTGTTAGACATTAAATTGCAAAACTGATACCCTGAAAGTGCAAATAGTTTTTCAAGACTTTCAAAAAAATAGGCATTTTGTATATCTACAGAATACTTCCCCTCATCTTCTGTAATAAAAATGCTACCGCTACTTTGGTTATTTACACCACTTAAAAATGCCTTTTTATTTACGTAAATACTGTTTAGATCTCTGTTTACTGTGTATTCAGGAAACGCTTGCATAACAATCGAAACAGCCTCTTCAACCTTTACATTCTTTACATGCAACGATACCGCAGTTGAAGGAAGTAATTCATACATAATAGGAATGTGAGAAAACTCAGAAAGTTTGTTAAACAAAACAGAAGGTAGAATATCGTATGCATGTATTGTGTAGGTTTGAAGCATCTCATTTTCAACAGAAATAGAAACCTTCGACAAAACAATAATATCGCCTACAAGACGTGCATATAATCTATTTGAACGCAAAAATGCATCGGCTGCCTTTTCAAAACCGGCTCCAGAAAATCTAAAACTTGTTTTTCCAACAACAGTGTCATCACAAACAATTGACACACCTTGGGCAACCGAAATCGCATACACAATATCTTGAATATCTTGCATAACAAAATCAAAACTCACAGAGCCTTCTGCATCTTCACAAACCAGCAAAACACTGCAACCAAGCATTAAAAAAAGGCATACAATACGTTTCATAAAACCTCCTGTTTTGTATATATACCTTTTAGCCAATTAGGTTTAAAAAAACAGAAAAGTATGAAAAAAAAGTGTAAAATTTGCAAAATAAAGTGAAATTTCTTTCAATTTGTGTGGAATTTGGGCGTTCCCTAAAAAAACAAGTGCTTGCCGCGAGCAAGACACTGTTTTTTTAGGTCGTGCTTTGCGGCCTTCCGCTATCGCTTCATTCGAGCCCACAGGCTCGAACGCCTACGGCGAGCCTACAATCACTAACGCTAAAATGTAGCTCAACAGCAAACTTGTGGTTTAAACCTGTAACAATTTCGTTAGCACCCAAACAAATTAACACCATATTAAGGGTTGATTTTTTCCCCGTTGCGGTATAGAATATATATAGCGAGTTACGCAACCTTGGAGAACAATAGCACAAGGAGGATTAAGCCAATGATAACATACTGGGAAGAAAAAAATGGCAAACTTATCCAATTTGAGGAATCAGAGTCTCCAAGAAAAAAACACCAATGGGTTGATGCTCGCTCGCTTACCCGCGAAGATATTCGCATTCTTGAAAAGACATACAACATAGAACAAGAACACATACTCGATATACTTGACCAAGATGAACTTTCTCGAATTGAGCAAGCAGACGATTACACACTCATTATTATGCGCCTTCCTCTATTTGCACCCGACCATGACATAAGCTATATTACCGTTCCGCTTGGAATAATTATCTTCAAAAATGTTATTATTACTATTTGTTGGACCGATTGCGAAGTACTACATGATATTGCAGCAAATAGAATACGAGATTTAACTTTAAGCGATTTTCCTGCCTTTGTTATTCGTATATTAAGCCGAAGCGACTCAACCTTTTTACGCTACCTAAAAGAAATAAACAGACGCTCTGCCGCTATTCAAAGCACCTTGGAACGCTCTGTAAAAAACAACGAACTTATGTTACTATTAAACCTTGGAAAATCTTTAGAGTTTTTTACCACATCTTTAAAGGGAAACCAAATGCTTTTGGAAAAGCTTACCAAAACACATATTATTCGCCTAGACCAAGAAGACCAAGATTGGCTTGAAGATGTTGCCATTGATAATAGGCAGGCGTTGGAAATGGCAAATACGTACAGTAATATTCTAACCAGCATGATGGACACCTTTGCATCGGTTATTTCAAACAATTTGAACATTGTAATGAAAAGGCTCACCATTATTTCGTTGGTTATGATGGTTCCAACCTTTATTGTAAGTTTTTTTGGCATGAACGTTCCTTTGCCGTTCACTCATTCTGGTTGGTTTGGTGTAATTATTATAAGCATAATTTGTTTATGTGCGGGATTATTAGCACTTGCAATTCTTTCCGATTGGCAAAATGTTCGAACAGGAAAAAAGCTAAAAGCTATTAAGCATAAAAAATCAAAAAACACACACAAGAGGTAAAAATGAGCAACATCCAATACAAAATTTTATTCATGGCACTAGCTATTATTGTTTTTTCTGCACATGCAAATGATACCGATACAAAAAATTTGACAGCAAACAATTTAGAACACAATATTGACTTCTCGTCACACTTAGAGCTTATCTCTCTTGCAAAAGGCGGCGACATATACACAATAGGTCAAGATGTTCAATCACTTACAGCACTTCGCAGTGTAA
>CAZUPJ010000194.1:0-3436 GCA_964622185.1 uncultured Treponemataceae bacterium | reverse complement strand
TCTTTTTCACATTTTTCATTGCCATTTTTTATATCAGCTATAACTCTAAATACTGTCTCTGTGCCGCTTCCTCTCATCCATATAAATGCAATAGCTTTTCTATCTTTATCAAAAAAGAGAATCTTTAGCCCACCACTTCCTGATATTCCAAAATCTTCTATGCTACGAGATTCTTTTGTACCTACGGTACAAATTGCTTCCCAAGAGCAAAATTCATATAGTTTTTTTAACTCGTCTTTTTTTTCTTCCCAATCTTTTTCAAAAACTTTCTGAAAGTTTTGCTTTAACAGTGTATGATCTCTGGTTTGAATTTGTAGTAATGCTCGTTTTTCGGAAACGCCAGTAGTTTCATATTTTGGAAGACTTGCCATAATATCAACTAAATCAAAATCATCTTTGTATTTATCTTGTTGATTTGACTTTTCGCACCATAATTCAAAAAGTCCCTTTTTGCTGTTATTTGAACGAATTACTAATAGTTTTATTAGAGCAAAAAGTGTGTTTAGAGGGTCTCTAACTGCTGCTGGGTGGGTAATATTTCCACCATTTGATCCTTCGCCTAAGATTGGTACAGTGTAGCCCTTTTCTCGCTGCTCTCTAGCACAATTTACAATATTTGCTTCACCAACTTCACCCCGAAAAACTTTCGCATTAAACGCTTGTGCAATATCATCTATTCTCATAGATGTAGCACCATTTACTGCAACTCCAAGTTTTAGGTATTCTGTATCGCTACAGCGATATACAGCATAGGCAAACTCTGATAATACAGAAAGAGCAAAAACTTCTTGTGCTTGTAAAATATCTGCTTTATTTGTTTTACTGTTCCAATATACTATATTGCCTCTGTCGCCGTCACAGTCGGGCATATAGCCTAAAAGTGCAGATTTTTGTCCACTTGCTTGCAATACCTCAATTTTTTTTGCACAATGTTGTAAGTTTTCGCCTTCTGGAATTATTGCGTGTACTATATCTTTTGTATTAAAATCTGTAAAACTAATATTGTTTGCTGCAAAAAAATCTTTATCTATACTTACCGTTCTTGCACTTCCGTTCATATCGCATACAATAGTAAGAGGCTTTTCTTGTACCGATTTTTTAATTGTCTCAAAAAAAACTACTTGTTTTTCTTTATTTTCTTCGCCTGAAATAACTAGTTTACTAAATTCGTTGTATGCTCTAAAAGAGTCGTCTTTGTGCTGTAGTTCATTGTCATAAACTTCTTGTAATTTTTCTTTATTGCATGAATCTAATATTTTTAATGCGTCCTGCAGAGGGTTTTCTACTGCACTAAGTTTTCTAAAGTTTTCAATAAGAATTTTTGCTTCACTTCCTGGCATAACACCACCATCTGAAAACCCAAATTTTATACCGTTATGTCCAACTGGATTATGACTTGCAGAAACGTATACAAATCCATCAAAGTCTTTTGCGTAAGACATAATTTCAGGAGCTGCAACAATCCCAATATATTTTATTTGTATATTGCTTGCTATTAATGCTTGTAACATAGCATGTGCAATTGCTTTTCCTGTAGGACGGGAATCTGTTCCCACAACAAGAGAGCAATTTTTTCCAACCTTTTGTAGCATATACTCTGCAAAGGCTTTTGCAGCAAAGGTTACAATAGCTTTGTGCTCATCTAAAATTTCAGGGCTCGCATCTTCTTCATCTTGGCTTGCAGCAAATACGCCTCTCCACCCTGAAGCTGATAAAATCATATTTTGTACGTAAGTTTTAAAGTTGTCATTCATAGTAATAATTATACCACATATTGAGTATTTTGTCTAATATATGTTATTATACGTGCATGTTTACTGATACACATTGTCACATGTCCATGATAGAAAAGCGTGGTTTTGATATGAGCGAGCTAATTAATGAGCTTATAGAAACGAGCGTTCCATTCGTGCTTGATATTGGAACCGAACATGATGATTTAGCAAAGCATATAAGTTTTATTTCTAACCTTATAGAAACAAGCCTTATAGGCGATAAAAAACAACAGGCTTACAATATGTTTTACTATTCTGCAGGTCTGTGGCCAAGTGTCGAATCTATTTTGCAACGTGATTCCTATGTAAAAGAAATTGAAAGCAATGTTTTGAACTTTCGTGATACTCACAAAATATGTGCAATAGGTGAGTGTGGTTTAGACAGAAACTGGAATAAAGCAGATGAAAACGGTCTTATAGATGGACATAATGCACGCGCTATTTTACATGGTGAAGAAGAGCTTTTTGAAATGCAAATAGAACTTGCAAAGAAGTTAGATTTGCCAGTAATTGTTCACTCTCGTGATGCACCAAAAAAAACATGTAATTGTATTAAGAGTGTAGGTTGGGAAAAAGGTATTATTCATTGTTATTCGTATGGACTTGATGAAGTAAAAATGTTTTTGGATTGTGGTTATTATATTTCATTGTCCGGAACCGTAACCTATGCAAAGAAGAATCAAATTGATGCCATAAAAGAGCTTATTAACTATATTCCGCGTGATATGTTATTGTTGGAAACCGATGCACCATATTTAGCTCCAACACCTATGCGCGGGAAAACAAACACGCCTGTATTGGTTAAGCATGTATATGATTTTGTTTCAAATATGTTGGATATTAGCAAAGAAGAACTTGCAAACATAGTGTTAGAAAATACAAAGAGAGTCTTTAGGCTGTCTTAGTTTCCTTTTCCCATTCTTTTATATACATTTCATATGCGGCAATTGTTGCAGAAAGTACTACATCTGCCAAAGGACCTCTGCCTTCCCAATTGTTTCCATCGCTTACATATAAATGATCTAAAATACCTTGCACATCTTCTATTGTTAAACTTGGGTCATGTTTGCGTCTTCTTTCTAAGCCTCGTTTTTCTTCTTCTAATACTTGTTCATAGGCTTCATCGAGCCATGCGGTAGATTCACTCATGTTTGTACTATAGCGAAAATTTATAAAAAGAGCAAGTGTAAGGGTTCTGCAAAAAAAAAGGCTATCAGCACTTTAATCTGATAGCCTTTGAATTGTTTACCTCTAGTTTAATAGAGTTGCTAGATCATCTCGTCCCCAACGAATTGCAATATCATATGCTCTTTCACCAGAAATATTTTTAATACTTTTGTCTAAGCCCATTGATATTAGCCGTTGCACTGTATCGTAATCTGCTTCTTTTGCCGCATAGTGTAGAATAGTTTCTCCCGCAATATCTCGCTTTGTTCCTGCAAATTGTACTATGCTGTTAAGCATTTCTTGGTTATTTTTCATTGCAAAACTTACAGCACTTTCTCCTGAATTATCAGTTATGAAAGGATCAGCTCCTGTTTTTAAGAATGCTTCAGTTTCGGCTATTGCACCTTTTTCTATTGCCAACAATAAAGGTGTCGCTCCTTCGCTATTTCTTCTGTCTGCAGAATATCCAAGAGTTAGAAGATATTGTAACACTT
>CAZUPJ010000193.1:626-3446 GCA_964622185.1 uncultured Treponemataceae bacterium | reverse complement strand
CTTTCATAGGTAGATGTAGGCTGGTTTGCGGCTGTCAAGACTCGAAATGCAATTGCATATTTTATAAACTCTCTATACTCTTCAAAAGGTTCTAAGAGATTAAGTGCATCAAGGGAAGCATCTTTCCATGCAATTGAGTCACACATCAAAATACTGTGTGCGTATTTTGCAGGAGCGATGGCTGGAGAAAAGTCTATAATAATAGGATTATTATCTTTATCAAATAAGGTATTCCCTGCAAGGTCTGCATGAACAAGTTGATACTCATCATCAATAGGATTTAAACTATCTAAAATCATAGTACATATTTTTTGTACTTCGTCATTTGTATGTTGCTCAAAGGGCAAGTTATGCCAAAGTGTTTTATTTGCTTTTGTCCAAGGGTCATCCGAAAAAGGAAGTGTTACAATGCCAAGGTTTAATAAGTCATTATGAAGGTGTTTTGATGCGTGCAGTTTTTTTTCGAGTGCCGTATTATCCTCATGCATTTCTTCATAGCTAGTAGCACCCCACCCCTTTTCAATATATTCATTATTATTGGATACTAGATGTTTAGTAATGCGATACTCTTTTGGTTCTAATTGATTCCATGCACTTGCAATAAAAATGTGTGCATGTGAATTTTCAATTGGCTTAAAAACAGCATTGCCAACTCTTATTGAGGTTCCTTGTCCGCCATCTAATGCTTCAGCTTTTCCTGAAATGTTAAACTCTTTTAAAACATCTTCCTGTACCATAATAACACCTACTAATATAAAATTCAACACATGTTTGTTTTTGATTATAACACAAGAATTTTTCTATTGCAAGTAGATTTACTGATTTTTCCATGATAAATAAAAATAATTCCCCGTTTTTTCGTCACCTATTGTGCTTGACTCTCCGTGACCAGGATGTATTTTTACTGAATCTGCTTGGGTATCAACTAAATTCACAACTGTATGCATGAGAGTTTTTTCATTTCCGGTTGGAAAGTCCCATCTACCAACAGATTCCTTAAACAAGGTATCGCCCGTATATAAGTCGTTATCAATTTTGAAACATACACCACCTATGGTGTGCCCAGGAGTATAAATAACGTCTATTGTTTTATTATCAATGCTTAGTGTGTAGTCGTTATCCATTTTGATAATATTTATGGAGTTAATATCAAAAGGGATTTCTTTCCCATAATAGGCAAAACCATTTTTATGGTTATCGCGTAATAGATCTACTTCATTTTCATGAATATACACAGGCACATCAAAAGCATCAATTGCTCCAATGTGATCAATATGCCCATGCGTCAAAAGGATTCCTAATACTTCTAGGTTGTTTTGTGATACGTATTTTTGCACAACCTCTTTTTCGTATCCAGGATCAACAATAAAACATTTTTTATTGTGTTCAATTATATAACAATTGACAGGAATGTCACCGTCTAATACTATTTTGTTCATATTACTATTCCTATTCTGTCCGTATTGCCCGTTTTATTCTTCGTGTTTTTCTGCTCTTTGTCTCATATATGCTTCACGTTCTTGAGGCTTAAAGCCTTCTACAAGGTTTTTATCGTATAGTGTAAAGGTATTTTTACCGCTACTTTTTGATGCATACATTGCAAGATCTGCAAAGGAAAATAATGACTCAAAATCAACGCCATCTTTTGGTGCAAGTGCAATACCAATACTACTAGAAATATCGATACTAACTTTATTTTCAGCTGTATATGTTTTTCTAATATCACTGCAAATCTTTTTCGCTTTATTTTTTATAGTATTTTGATTAACAGTCCCTTTTAGAAATGCTACAAATTCATCACCACCAATTCGACCAACAATATCATTATCTCTAAACAGAGTGGAAATTTTACCTGATACTTCACGTAATACTTCATCGCCCATTGCATGCCCCATGTTATCGTTAATACCTTTGAAATTATCAATATCGAACATAAATAAAGCACCTTTTCCACCTGCCTGTAAATGTTCATTTACACTTGTTATAAAGGCTTCTTTATTATATAACCCAGTCATTTGATCTGTTTCAGTCAGAGTTTTTAAAGCTAGCACCTCTTCTTTTTCCTCATGAATCTCACCAATTGTTATCAGAGCGATAATCTCATCTGTTTCTTCATTTACACGAGTGCTTAGACGCATTCTAAACCAATAGTATTCTTCCCCGCAAGACTTTACACCTAAATGTTCTGCAGCAGGCTCCATTTTTTGAGAGCGGTACTCAATTTCCCTTTCTGTAATCCCGCTTATAAAATCTTCAATTAAAGACTCTGGCGAGATTTTCAAAATTTTATCAGCATCTTCTTCATGGGCAAATAATATGAGCCTTGTTCCTAAAAACTCAACTAATCCAGGGAGTCGATGTGGATTCATTTCGACAGAATTGATAAGAAGTAGTTCTATTTTATCTTTCATGCAGTTTACTTCCATAACAACTGTGGCAAAGTTAAGTACCGCTGCTGCAAAAGACCTTTCTTTTTCAATTGTTTTTTCAAGCTCTTTTATTTTTTCTTTGTATAAACCTAAATTGAAAAGTTTGATATAATGTATAATTCTGATAAGGAATAGAATAGATGCAACTAATGCAATAACAATTACTTGCACTGCGAGGTTTACAGAATAAAAATCAATAAGGAAAATGTTTGAATTGTACGTCATGTACACGACAAGTAGTGTTACAAAAAATAATAAATTATTAAAAAATTCTTTATTGGCAATAAATGCTTTTATTATATGCAGGGGAGCCAATTTTATAAAAACAATTAATATTACTATTTGAGTTGCAAAAGCTAAAAGGTTAATCCATGATAAGATTTCTTGATTA
>CAZUPJ010000193.1:0-616 GCA_964622185.1 uncultured Treponemataceae bacterium | reverse complement strand
TACAGAAATTAATATAGCTCGCAAAATAAACAAATGAAGTAATAAACCAAGAGCTACTCCAATTTTTCCTATTAATCTTCCTTTATATAAAAGAACATATTCTACGAAATACACAACTGAACAAACAGCATAATATATCATTGGACTTGAAAAATTACTTTGTAGTATAAACGCTGCAGCAACCCCATTAAAAACGCAAACAGCATATATAACTATTTTATGAAAACGCATGGAATCACTAAACACTTGAAAAAGATGGAAAATCAAAAGTGAGTTCACAAAGCATACAACAACAGAAACCAGATAAAAAGTAGAACTAAGCATAAACATCCCCAAGCAGTAAAACATTTTTTAACAACTTAATTCTACACTATTATATAAGTTTATTCAACAATGAAATACAAAATTTTGTCTTTTTTACGTAAGTATTAAGTTATTTTTTATATACTTCGCAATCTCATGTATGCTTCTCTTTCTTGTGGTTTAAAACCATCAAGCAGAGATTTATCATATAGGGTAAAGGTATCTTTCCCCCTACTTTTCGAATCATACATTGCAATATCAGCAGCATCAAATAGAGTTTTAAAATCTACACCATCTTTTGGTGCGATAGAGA
>CAZUPJ010000192.1:0-3448 GCA_964622185.1 uncultured Treponemataceae bacterium | reverse complement strand
GCATTCCACAGCGTTCTGCTTCTTTTGCAATTGTTTGCTGTGCTTGTTTTTTTGTACCAACGAAAAGAACTGATTTTCCTTGTGTTGTTACTTTGCGTACTGCTTCATAGGCATCTTTAATTGAAGCCATTGTTTTTTGCAGATCGATAATGTGAATCCCGTTTCTTTCTGCGAAGATATACTTCTTCATACGTGGATCCCAGCGCTTGATTTGGTGACCGAAATGTACACCTGATTCAAGCAGACTCTTCATGGTTACTACTGCCATGATTTCTCCTTCATCGAAAAAAGGCTACTCAACAACATAGTGTCGTATTGTGCTTTTTCCCCATACTCTGTGTCTCGTCAAGCAAAAGCTTGCGGAAGATTCAAGTTATAATTGTTCAAACAAAACTCATATAACAAGTCATAAGATTATGAAAACTCATATCCATGCGAACTCATAATATCATAAAATTCAAATATAGGCAAGCCTAAAATGCTACTAAATGAACCTTCTAAACTAAAAACATATCGCTGAAAAAAACCTTGAATTTTATATGCTCCGGCAGCATCTTGCCATTCATTTTTGCTTAAATACCAGTTAATATCTGTTTCTGTAAGCTTTTTTACTTTTATCTGACTTACTGAAGTTTTTGAAATTATTTTTTTAGTTTTTGTATTATATATTGCTATTCCAGTAATAACAGAGTGGTGTGTGTTTGATAAATTTTTTAATGTATTTCTAGCTTCTGCAATGTTTTTGGGTTTACCATATAGTATATTATTGTGTACAACAATAGTATCTAACCCTAAAACAAGTGTTTCCTCTTTATCTTCTATTAGTGACACTACAGATAAAGCCTTTTTTTGTGCAAAATATTCGGGAATATTACTATGCGACATGTTTTTAGGTATGACTTCATCAAATGGAGGATTTATTTGACTAAATGGTATATGTAACTTTTGTAGTGTTTCTATTCTTCTTGGTGAGCTTGATGCCAATACTATTTTTTTCATTATTACCTTTACATACAAAAAAACCGCAAGAAAGCTTGCGGTTTTATATTTTTTTAGTCTAATTAACTATCTTTTAAGCTCATTAAAATTGCTTGGGCTTTTTGGCGAACTGGAACAACGTAATCATAATTCGTTGCAATTGCCGCAATGGTTTCAACCAAAGCTGATGGATCATCTACAGTTGGGTACAACTTTTCAAATGAATCTAAAATTGCATTTGCAAGGCTGTCTGTAGGGTTTAATATTGAGAATCTTCTGTGAATCATGCTAATTTCATTTATAACATCATCTCTCTCATTTATTCCTATTTCACCCAAAGAGTAAATTGCAGCAGAAAGAACCATTGGTTCATCTTCTTCACGAATTAAGTCTAAAAGTACATCTTTAGACTCTTCTGATGGAATTTCTGCTAACATTAAAGCTGCTTGTCGTCTAACTTCTGTATAGTTATTATCTAATCTTCCAGCTGTGCGTGATTCTGTAAAAACACCTTCTCCAGCTAATCCATGTAATGCAGTTTCAATTGCTGGAGACGATCTACCTGAATCTATTGCTGCTTGAATATACTGAAGTGTTAAAAGCTTTGCTTCGTAATTTTCTGACGCAGCCATTTCTGTTATAATCATATCTTCATTTGTTTCCAAATATACAGATTCTACAGAACTTTCTTGTCTTTCTTCTTGTGCAAACACCGGACTCAATATAACTAGTAATGCAATCATAATTAAAACGGTTTTTGTATATTTCATAAAAACTCCTATAGGTGTAAACCTTTATTTTATTATCGGCTTTTTTCTAAAAAAACTGTAATAAATCTTATAATCGAGGAAGTGAAACTAACCACTTACCATTTTCTTTTACAAAGTCATAATAGATAATATCTGTATCACCTTCAACCTGTACCGCTTTTACTGCTGTAAGCGATTCATAACGAATTTCTGTTACATTTCTGCCAATTCTTGAAGGAATAAACATGTTTGTAAAGTACTGTGGAAGATCTCTGAGTATTACGTCATCTCCAGGAAGTCTTGCAGAAAGTACTTGTAAGTTCATTCTATTACTCCAATAAGAAATTGAACTTGGGGTTAGCAAACTTCTCCATGTTTGATAATCTTTTGTTTCCATACTTTCGCTAAGTTTTTCGATAATTGCAAGTATTTCGTTTTTATCTGCTTGGAAAACATCGTAAGAAATTTGACCTTCTAAACCAGCTACTGAACGTGAATATTCTAATTCTTCTTCTGATACAAGTTTAACTTCTTCTTCATCAACTAATACTACATCATTATCTTCAATGACTGATGTATCTTCAACATACTCTTCTTGTCCAACATCTTCAGTGCTTTGACAAGAAGTAAAACTAAGTGCTAAAAGAATTACTATAGCATATATTAAATTTTGTAAGTTATTCATGCAAATATTATATCCCTATTGTTTAAAATTGTCAAATGCTATATAATAAAAAATATGATTAAAGCATTATTTCCTGGTTCTTTTGATCCTCTAACTTACGGACATTTAAACATTATTGAACGCTCTGCACATTTATTTGACCATTTAGATATTGCTATTGGTGTGAATAACAAAAAAAAGTATCTTTTTTCAGATGAAGAACGTTTAGGTATGATTACAGAACTTACAAAGCACATAGACAATATTGATGTACACATGCATGATGGACTTACAATAGATTTATGTAACAAACTCAATTCAAACGTTATTATTAGGGGAGTGAGAAATTTTGCAGATTTTTCTATGGAGTTTGATAACAGTATATTAAATAAGATTTTAGCGGAACATATAGAAACGCTGTTTTTACCTACAGATGCAAAACTTACTATAATTAAGTCGAGTTCTGTAAAAGAAATTGCTTCTTTAGGAGGTGATGTATCAAACTTTGTACCCCCTCATATCGAAAAAATGTTAAAACAAAAATTTTTATAATTAAAAGAATCTTACTTGACAAAAATTGAAAATATGTTATAATGACTTGACACTTTCGAGCGTATTGTGCTATAATCTAAATACTCATATAGTATAGAGAGGTTATAGATATGGCAGTACCAAGAGCGAAAACATCCAAAGCTCGAACAAGACGACGTCAAGCAATTAATATGCGTTTGACAGCTCCTAATTTAGTTGAGTGTGGAAATTGTGGAAACTTAGTTGTAACACACCGTATATGTTCAAAATGCGGATTTTATCGCGGACGACAAGTGATAACACCTGAAAGCAGGGGTTAATTTTTGAGGGTGAGATAGGGTGGCTTTTTGTCATTTTGTCTGGCAATAGTAATGAGCGTTGCTTTTACTGTTGCGAGTAATCCTTCATAAAATGTATTTACTATTTGTAAGTGCGTAGTTTAAGGAGAAATGTATGGATGAATTATTTGTAAAAATGCAAAAATTAATTGCTGACAAATTGGAAATTGATGAATCAAAAATTGAAC
>CAZUPJ010000191.1:0-3458 GCA_964622185.1 uncultured Treponemataceae bacterium | reverse complement strand
CAGGAACAAACATTGGAAAAGTTGTAAATATTTCTGAAAACTCAGGAAGCGGCGGTGCAATGTACGGAAACTATGCAAGAAAAGAAATGGCAATGGTAACTTCTGCAGACTATTCTACACCTATTGCACCAGGTAGCACGGAAGTAAGTGTAACAGTGAATTTAACTGTTGAGCTAAAGTAAATTAAAAAGGTTTTAAATAATTACTGCTTTGAATATATATTTAGAGCAGTTTCTTGTTATTACCTAAAGTAAAGGATTTATCTAAAAGAATAAGTTCACTTCTTAAAGAGGAAGTTGGAAAAACTTCTTTTTCAGAAGTAATGACAAACCCCTTTTCTTGTATGGATTCTAAAAAAGCAATACCTTTTTCTTGACCCATAATAAATACGGCCGTTGAAAGAATATCTGCAAGCATTGAAGATTCTGTTACAATGGTTACAGACATAAGACCGTTGTTTGCCGGATACCCTGTTTTTGAGTCTAGCAAATGATGGTATCGAATGCCATTTTTTTCAAAAAACCTTTCATAAACGCCCGAGGTCACAACAGAGTTATTTCTTAAATCGACCCGAATTGCTGGCGTCCCGGTAGAATCAAAAGGGTTTTTTATACCAACTCTCCAATAATCACCATTTTCCTTTTCACCAAGGGCATAAATATTGCCGCCTAAATCAATAATGGCACTTTCAATGTCATAACTTTTTATAATGCGAATTATTTCATCTGCTGCATAGCCTTTTGCAATTCCACCAAGGTCAAGTGACATTCCCTTTTTTTTTAAAAAGGCAAAAAAGGTTTCATCTTCTTCAAAAAGTTCTATATTTTTCCAGTCTGAAAGTCTCGTGGCTATTTCAATTTCTTCTTGGGTTGGAATCTTTGCTTGATCCGTTCCAATAG
The DNA here is from genome assembly GCA_964622185.1 of uncultured Treponemataceae bacterium. GTDB lineage: Bacteria > Spirochaetota > Spirochaetia > Treponematales > Treponemataceae > CAYJFX01. Next base: position 2,559 of record CAZUPJ010000191.1, on the reverse strand, counting down.
ACCAAAGTTTTACCAAAGGACCAACAGCAGGGTTAAAGGCTCCATCGGTTAGATTTGCATATTCAAGAGCTTTTTGTAAAACGGTATAGGATTCTAAAGAAATAGGAGCTTTTTTCACTCCGCTTAGCGAATTGACGATGGATATTTCTGAGCCTTCGATATTTACACTCATTGTTTGTTCAATTTCTGAAAGTCTTAAAAAAAGTTCATCATATATGTCTTTGGTTCCCTTTTCGTATAAACTAATTGTGCACACCGTTCCAAGCGCAATTCTTGTATCGCTTGCTATACTTTCTGATTGACTTTCGCAAGAGAAAAGTAGTAAAAAAAATAAAGGTATGAGAATAGCGGAAAAGACTAGTTTTTTCATAGTGAAATTATAACAGAAAATATACTTTTTGAGTAGATATCAATATACCTTTTGTGATTTTATTACTATGCATAGTATTAAAAAAGGTGTATATTAATTTTGAGAGGATGGATACTATGAAAGAAATAGTTTATATAAAATGGGAAAGGAAATTTGAAATTGGAATTCCAATGATCGATAAGCAACATAAAGTTTTAGTAGAAATGTGTAATGAACTTTATGAAGGATTATTAAGAAATAGGGAAAATGCATACACATCAATAGATGAGCCATTGCGAAAAGCACTTCATGCTTCTGTTGAGTATGTAAAGGAACATTTTTCTGCAGAAGAAAAACTTATGCAAAAATGTGGATATCCTGGATATGCAGAACATAAAAAAAGGCATGAAGTTTTTATTGAAAAAATTCTTAAGACTGCTAAAGAATTTGAAACGGCACCGCTTACAAGGTCTTTTCATTTGGTTAAGTTTATATACGATTGGATCTTAGAACATATAGCACATGAAGATACTTTATATGTTAAAAGTGTATTGGAATATGCAAAAAAGGCAATGCAGTTACAATCAGTTGCTTAAAAGTATGTAAGAAAAAGCGTTAGTGATTGTAGGGACGGCGTAGCCGTTCAGCCTTTGTATGGGCGTCCCTGTGTGGGCACCCGTACAAAGACTGAATGAAGCCGAAAGGCGGAATCCCGAAAAGCACGACCCCGTATGTGGCAACCTATGTATTGCCACACGGGGAACGCCCAAAAAAAGCAAATTCTATAAAAGATGTTGGCTTGACAAGCAATGTTTCTGTGTTATACTAAAATTATATATTTTAAGGGAAGGTATATTGTATGAAAACGTATAAAAGCATATCTGAACTGATTGCAAAAACACCCTTGGTTGAACTTTGTGCATTAAAAAAAGAGCAAGGTTTTTATTCAAATATTTTTGCAAAGCTTGAGTATTTTAATCCTTCTGGGAGCATAAAAGATAGAGCTGCCCTTTTTATGCTAAACGATGCAGAAAACAAAAATGTAATAAATGATAAAACAATAATTATTGAGCCAACAAGTGGGAATACTGGAATAGGGCTTGCCTCTTTATGTGCAGCGAGAGGCTATACGCTTATTTTAACCATGAGTGAAAGCATGAGCATAGAGCGCCAAAAAATATTAAAAGCATATGGTGCAAAACTAGTTCTAACCGAAGCTGTAAAGGGTGTACAAGGTGCAATTGATAAAGCCCAAGAACTTTTACAAACTACCAAAAATAGTTTTATGCCTTCTCAGTTTACAAATATGGCAAATGTACAAGCACATATAGAAACAACTGGTCCTGAAATTTGGAATGATTTAGATGGAAACGTTGATATATTTGTTGCTGGAATTGGTACAGGTGGAACAATTACCGGAACTGGTGCATTTCTAAAATCAAAAAAAGAAAACGTTAGCATAGTTGGTGTAGAGCCTGCAAACTCGCCTTTTTTTACCGAAGGAACGACAGGAAAACACGGGCTTCAAGGTATTGGTGCTGGTTTTTCGCCTGATATTTTCAAAAAAGAAATTTGTGATTCTTTTATAACGGTAACAGAAGATGATGCATATGCAGCTTCAAGGAATCTTGCAAAAAAAGAAGGGCTTTTGGTTGGTATTTCATCTGGAGCTGCATTACACGCTGCGATAGAGCTTGCTAAAAAAGAAGAAAATAAAGATAAAAATATAGTTGTAATTCTTCCCGATACAGGAGAGCGTTACTTGTCAACAGAATTATTTAATGAGGGAAATTTATAATTATGGATATACTTTCTTTTCCCAACAGGGCATCGACTATTCAACTTTTAAGAAGTTTACGCGTTGTTTTGTTTCCTGACCATTTTGGACCGAGAAAATGTTCTATGTCTTATTTACAACAAAAAATGGAAAAACAAATAGAAAAAGCTTTAAAACAAGAAAAAAGAAAAGGTGAAGCAAGAGAATTAACACAGAAATTTTTTGATTCCATTGATACAATACGAGAAAAACTATACTTAGATGCAAAAGCTGGTTTTGATGGAGATCCGGCTGCATACAGTCTTGATGAAGTAATTTTATCCTACCCTGGCTTTTACGCGGTTCTTGTACATCGAATTGCACATGAATTATACAAGAGTAAGGTTCCTTATATTCCGAGAATTATGTCTGAGTATTCGCATTCGAGAACAGG
>CAZUPJ010000190.1:0-3461 GCA_964622185.1 uncultured Treponemataceae bacterium | reverse complement strand
GCAAAAACGTGTTGAAAACTTAACGGTATCCAACGTCCTAACTTTGGGCGATCTGCTGGCCCTAAATACTCATGTGTACTCACGTGTACCCTCCAAAATATTTGCTACGCTAAAAATAGCGTGTTTTAACGGTCTAAAAAAAAGCATTCTATAAAAATATTTATAGAATGCTTAATTCATATGTACATTTAAAGAACTGAATTTGTGATTTTTAAAAAGTGCGTTTTCAATACCATAGTACTCAATTTTAAATCTATCTTGTTTTCCTGGAAAGGAAACAATGGCAAAACTGGGTGGGAGATTTGATCGTGATTTAGAACAACTTCCAGGATTTAATATTAATGTGCCACCTTCTTCTTCCCAATGAGTACGATGTGTGTGCCCAAAAAATATCATATCAGCATCTATGGCATGTGCTGCAGCTAAAATGGTATCTATACCCATGTCAACGCGATAATGGTCGCCATGAGAAACAAAGACTCCTCGCCCAGCTATGTTACAAGTAATTTTTGGTAAAAGCGAAAATTGCCTAAATCCTTCGTCGTTATTTTCTGTTTTTAGATTTAGTGTGTATACCGATGCATCACCGTTTCCTCGTACAGGAATAATAACTGGGGGAAGTGCTTTATGCATTTTTTCATCTGTAATGGATTTTTCAAAATAAGAAACTAAATCGCAAAATCCATCTCCTGTGTAAATGAGAGCATCTACTTCTTTACCAAATTTTAATATTATATCTGTAACAATTTCAAAGTCACCATGACTGTCGCTCAAAATCAATATCCTCGCACTTGTCTTTTCTTGAAGTTGGGTAATGTCTTGTTCTGAGCCAATTATTGTCGATTCTTGTTGAACTAAGGTGTTCATTTTATCCTCTGTTTCCTTCTGTCAAAGCTTTTCACTTTGTACTAATACATAGTGATTTTCTGCTCTTAAGCCCGTTTGAGGGTCTGTGTATACAAAAAAATTGCATTCAATATTTTTTTGGTACGTAGAACGTAGTGCAGGAATAAAAAGCCCAGCACTTGTTACTCGTTCCCAATCAAATCCGGCATTAATTAATGGTTCAATTACATCAAACACATTGTTTGGATATGATAAATCTATTTCGCCAAGTGTTTCATATCCTTCTTGCTGTTCATTTTCACTAATATTGTAATCGATTGCGATTGTTGAACCAGCTTCTGTTCCTAATACATCATCTTGAGAAAAAACGGAAAAAATCCGCATATCGGTATATCCTGAATCTTGTATATTTGCAAGTTCAAAATGCGTTGCTTCAGGAGCTCCCAAAGTGATAAGTGTTGCTATGTAAGATAAGTCTCTTTCTCCGGTTAAATCAAACACGGCATCTTCTATGTTTTCTTCTAAAAGGCTTATACGTTCATAACCAAACGATAGAAAATCGTCGGGGTACACAAAAGGAATTACAGAGCCTCCATTTTCTACCAATCCATATTGGTCATTAATGTGATTTAAAAGATCTTCCTTTTTTGATCCTTCATTATATCCATATCCTAACAAAACTACCGCATATTGTTCTTTTTCATTTGAAAATGTATCTAATGAAGGTATAAGAGAATTTGTTACTGTATCTTCTGCATTGTTGTTATCCAGATTGCTGTTTGGTGAACAACTACTAAGGATAAAACAAATAATACATATATTCAGAATAACAGATACATATTTCATGTAAAACATTCTATCAAAAAATAAACATAGTGAAAAGTAGTTATAAGATAAAATTAGTACTTGTAACAGAAGTTTTTTTATGGTATGTTCTACGCATGAATGTTGTATTAATTGTTTTCCAACTATTAGGTAGCCTTGGGCTGCTGTTGTACGGTATGAACATGCTGAGCGATGGTATACAAAAAAGTGCAGGTAAAACACTAAGTAGTATTTTAGGCTTTATGACGAGCAATCGTTTTATGGCTGTTTTTACCGGTCTTTTTATTACAATGATTGTACAGTCTTCAAGTGCAACAACCGTAATGGTAGTTTCATTTGTTAATGCTGGATTATTAACACTTACACAAGCCGTAGGGGTAATTTTTGGTGCAAATATTGGTACTACGGTTACGGCATGGATAGTAGCCTTAATTGGGTTTAAGTTTAAAATTGCACTGTTTGCTATTCCTATTTTTGGGGTAGGCTATATAATTGCACATTATAAAAGAATACGGAAAGAAAATATAGGCGAAGCTCTTATGGGCTTTGGTCTGTTATTTTTAGGACTCGATTTGCTTTCAGGTGCAATTCCGTCTTTTGGTGCCGACAGTGTAGGATTTTTGTCTGATTTACAAAATAGTGGCGTTTTTAGTCTTTTTATTGGTGTTGTTGCGGGGCTTGCAATTACAGTGCTACTTCATTCTTCCAGTGCGTCAACGGCGGTTATTTTAACAATGGCTGCAGGTGGACTTTTGGAATGGGAATTTGCAGCTACAATGATTTTGGGAAGTAATATTGGAACAACTATTGATGCTGTTTTGGCTTCTATTGGTACAAAGGTAAACGCACGGCGTGCTGCCCTTGTGCATGTTTTGTTTAATATTACCGGTACGGTCATTGCAATAATCTTTTTGTTCCCACTATTAAACTTTGTCGATTTTGTAACACCTGGAACAATTGAAGATTCAATGCCATCTCATATTGCAATGCTACACACTATTTTTAATGCCATGAACACATTGTTGTTCTTGCCGTTTACAACACAAATTGCAAAACTAACTAAAAAAATTATTAAAAATAAAGAAAATGATGTTCCAGAACAATACGTTTTTCCTTTTATATCGATGAGCGAAAAAGAATCTGTTGAACCACACTTATTACAAGTTAAAACAGAAATGGCTGAAATGCTTGTAATAGCTAATGATATGTTTGCACGGGCAAAACAAGGTTTTTCTGACAGAACAGAAGCCTTTGTTGTAAAACATTTTGATTTTATTACTGGTAGGGAAGATTATATTGATCAAATGCAAGAAGAATTATCGATGTATTTGGTAAAATGTTCTGCATTACCCATTACAGAGCACCAACGAAATACTATTTCTGGAATGATTAAAATTATTGATGAAATTGAAACGCTCACTGACCAATGCTATAGTCTTTCACTTCAATTAAAACGAAGTATTGAAAAGAAAATGACGTTTGAAAAAGATGATACCGATAAAATCATTCCATATGTTGACTTAGTACAACAATTGCTTGATTTTGCAAGTGCACATTTAGGTAGTCCTCTGCAAAGGGATGAGCTACAAGAAGCTCAAAATTTAGAAGATCAAATTGACATGATTCGAACCCGTTTGAAAAAAACTGCTCGAAAACGCCTTGAAGAAGGTGCTCACGTAAAAACAGAGCTATTGTACATTGATATGGTTAGAACAATTGAAAAAATTGGCGACCATGCCTTTGGCATAACTGAAACATTGTTTGAGTATGAACAGTAAGTGATACGTATT
>CAZUPJ010000189.1:0-3470 GCA_964622185.1 uncultured Treponemataceae bacterium | reverse complement strand
CTTTTGATGGAAGAACACCAGCTATTACTTCGCATTGGCAAAGATAGTTTCTATGTGAAAGCATAACCCCTTTTGGAACGCCTGTTGTACCAGAAGTAAAAATAATAGTAGCTAAATCTTCACCTTTAATAGTATCTGCTATATCTTCAATTTCTTTTTTGTTTTCAAGGCCAATTTCAAGCCCCTTATTCATAAGTTGTTCATAGCTAAAAAGTGTAATTCCAGCTTTTTTTGCTTTTGCTTCATTTTCTTCTGACCAACCATCAAAGAGTACGGCTGTTTTTAATAATGGAACATCCTTTATGCCATCTAAAACTTTTTCAAATTGAGTCATGTTTTCAAAAACACCGTGTGTACATTCAGAAAAAGAAATAATATATCGAATTTCTGTTCCTGTTGAATCAGTTCCTCGAGGTACGTCTGCTGCTGCAAGCGATAAAATTGCTAAGTCAGTGATTAACCATTCTTTTCGGTTATCAGAAATTAAAGCAACGTGAGAACCTTTTTCCATGCCAATGCTTTTAAATGCTAAAGCTAACGCTAATACACTATCATACATTTGTTTGTATGTATAGTTTACAAATTTGCCACTATCATCTTTTGATGCTTGAGCAACCACATCTGGGCATTCAATTGCCCTAGATCTAATAAGTAACGCAAGGTTAACAGGTAATGTTTTATCCGCGTATTTTAAATTTGGTTGTATTATGTGTGAATTTTTCATGATTATATTATAACATATTTTCAAAATTTGTCAAAGAAAAAATTACTAAATTTGTAGATTTAAATGCAAAAAAACGATAAAATATAGCTATGAATGAGTGTACATATCTTGCAAAACTTGGTGAACTAACACTAAAAGGCTCAAATATCAAATTATTTGAAAAGCAACTACTAAAAAATATTCGATACTCTTTAAAAGGCCTTGGAACAAAGGTTACACTTCGTGCAGGTAGAATGTATATCGATTGTGATGAAACTACTTGTAGCGCTGTTGAATATGCCTTAAAACACCTCATAGGAATTACAGGTTGGGCAAAAACAAGAGTTTGTGAAAAAAATATAGATTCTATGAGAGAAGCTGTAATGGCTGAAGCATTAATTGCAAAGGAACTTGGAGCAAGAACATTTAAACTTGAAGCAAGAAGGAGTCAAAAAACATTTCCATTAAACTCATACGAAATATGTCGTGAAGCTTCAAGTGAAGTATTTACGCAGGGTATTTTAGCAGTTGACGTACATAGGCCCGATGTTACAATAACCATAGAAGTGAGAGAGCGTTGTTTTGTATATTCCGATGCACAGAAATCCTGTAGAGGCCTTCCTGTAGGTACTGGTAGAAAAGGCTTACTTTTACTTTCTGGTGGACTTGATTCTCCTGTTGCGGGTTATAGAATGCTCCGCCGTGGTATGAAAATAGAATGTATTTACTTTCACGCATACCCTTACACTTCAGATGAAGCTCAAAAAAAAGTAGAAGACTTGGCTGCAATTCTAGCGAGATTTGGTGTAGAAACACACATAAATGTAATTCCTTTCACCGATGTTCAAATGCGAATAAAACAAAAAAGCCCTGAAGAATGGTCAACGCTTCTTTTACGAATGTGCATGATGAGAGTTGCTAATATTTTAGCAGAGAGGCTTGGAGCAAAATGTCTTATAACCGGCGAAAGTTTAGGGCAAGTTGCAAGTCAAACAATTGAAAACATGGCGGTAACAGAAAGTGCATGCACCCTACCCTTACTTCGCCCTTTAGTTGGCTTAGATAAGCAAGAAATTATTGAAACTGCAATCCAAATTGGCACCTATGAAACATCAATTTTACCATATGAAGATTGTTGTGTTTTGTTTTCACCAAAACATCCAATCATCCACGCATCTAAGAGAGAAGCACAAAAACTATTTGAAGACTTAGAATGCGATGATCTACTTCAAGAAGCATTTGAAAAGCGAGAAGTTAAAAGTTTTTCTGTGTTAGATTCAAGACCGTAATGGTAGTTCTTTATTATAAAAAAAATCTGCTACAGCAGTTATTTCTTTATTAATTGGGAGTACTTCTAGCCTTTTTGTTACATTCAATAGCCTTTCATCATCATTTAATATGTCATATGTAAATTTTGCTATATCTTTCGGTTTCCTTATAAACCAACCTACTCTATTTTGCACAACAAATTCTACATTTCCAAATTCTTGACCATGAAGATATGTAGATATTATTACAGGTTTTTGAGCACCTAGTACTTCGAATATAGTTGAAGCACCTGGTTTTATTATTGCGAAGTCACTTACTTTAATCATTTCATCCATATTTGAAATAAATCCCATAATACGTAAATCTATTTTTGGATATAGCTGACTCACTACATCAAGAAGTTTTTTTGATGCTTTATCTCTTCCACATACTACAATAACAGTAAAATTTGGTTTTAATCTCATGAGCTGCTGTATTATTAGAACAATATTAGGAAGCCCTCCACCTCCACCAGTTACTAATAAAACTTTTTTGTCTTCAAAAATTTTGTGCTTACTTTTTAAGTCTTTAAGCTGTGTCTGCGTTGGAATATCATAAAATGTTTTATTAATGAGGAATGGAAAAACATGTATATTTTTTTCGTCAATGCCGCCTTTTTCAACTGCAAATTTTTTTATAGTTTCCGATGCAACAATAAAAGTTACTTTTTTTTCTAAAAACCATGCAGTAGAACAAGAAAAAGGATCAGTTACAACAACAGTTAGTCCAATATTTTTATTTACTTGTCTAATTGCAGATTTAACTGATGGTGTAAGCATAAAATGAAAGGATACTACTTCAGTTACTTTATGCCTACGTATTAGGCGGCGCATATACCATGCTGTATGAGGTCTAAAGCAAAGGTTAATAAATTTTTGTATTAATGTAAAATTTGTAATCCTAAAAAATATTCTCCAAGAACCAGGTACAAAATTACAAGAAACTTGATACAATTTTTCTACAAGAAATTTCTCCAATTTATTTTTACTGCTAAATCCATCTTCTAGTATCACATTTGCATCAGGATATGCTTCCGCCATAATTTTTTTAAAAACCGTCGCGGGGGCTTTATGTCCCCCCCCTGTATTTAAATATAAACATAAAATATTGCGCATGACAAATAATTGTACATGGTAAAATGTCATATGTCAATATAATTAGCGACCAATTTTGTTAAAATTTTATAAACAAAATAAGTATTATATCTTTTTACTGTGTATCTTAAAAAACTATAAAAGACCGTATTTGTACGAAAATTTTACAACTTACAAAAATACGATAAATCAAAAAAAAACATTGCGAGAAAAACAATACTGTGTTATAATTTTATACGTGTGTAAGCTAACTATGACAAACAAAACATTTATTATTGCTGAAATAGGTACTTCTCATCAGGGGAATATAAAAAAAGCAAAAAATCTCTCAAAAGCTGCGAGTGATGCGGGTGCAGACTGTATAA
>CAZUPJ010000188.1:0-3473 GCA_964622185.1 uncultured Treponemataceae bacterium | reverse complement strand
GTGTTCAAGTAGATAGGAAAATTGATTCATTCTTGCAAGAGCACTTTTTGCAATATAATGATTATTGTGCAAACAAGCGAGACCATGCAGAGTTTGCAGAATATATGTACTATACATATATTAAAGAGGATGAACAATACGACGATCTTACACTTGTTGCCATTAAGAAGAAGTAGTTGCAATTCGCAATCCCAAAAAAATACAGGCACAAAGGGGGACTGTAAATTGAATTTTGGAAGGGTACTATACTTAATAATAGCAAAAGATGAGAAAAGACTTAGGAGATAGAATGAAATTTATTGCATTTGAAGTAAGAGATTACGAGATTGAACACTTTAAAAAATTAAAAATTGAAGTGAAAAAAAATAAGGATAATCTTACACTCGATAACATCAACCTTGTAGAAGGTTATGAGGGGATAAGCACTCTAGGGCATAGCGTTATGAACAAAGGGGTACTAGATGCACTAAAAGAATATGGCATAAAGTATGTATCTACAAGAACAATTGGCTACGACCACATTGATGTTCAACATGCAAAAAACATAGGGATTAGAGTAAGTCGTTCTTATTACGATCCAAACGGTGTTGCAGACTACACAATTATGCTTATGCTTATGAGTTTACGCCATTATAAACAAGCAATGTTCCGAGGAAATGTAAACGACTATTCGCTGTCGGGTTTGCAAGGAAAAGAAATGCGTAGTTTGACGGTTGGTGTAATTGGAACGGGAAATATTGGAGCCCAAGTTGTTGAGAACTTAACAGGCTTTGGATGTGATATAATCGGTTTTGATACTTTTCAAAATCCAAAACTTGAAAATAAAATAACCTATGTAACACTTGAAGATCTATTTAAAAAAAGTGACATAATTACCCTTCATACACCACTTCTTGAATCAACAAAATATATGATTAATAAAGACAGTTTGCAATTAATGAAAGATGGCGTTATTATTATAAATTGTGCGCGAGGCGAGCTTATTAACACGGAAGATATTATCGATGCCATTGAAACAAGGAAGGTAGGAGCACTTGGGCTAGATGTTATTGAAGATGAAAAAGGAATTTATCACCAAGACCGTCGCTCAGATATTTTAGAGAATCGAGCCATGGCATACTTGAGACAATTTCCTAATGTGGTTATGACCCAGCATATCGCCTTTTTTACTTATGAGGCGGTAGGCATGATGGTTAATACTTCAATTAATAGCTTAATCAATTTTGCAAATGGAGAAGAATGCCGTTTTGAAGTTAAGTAGTTTTTAGTTTTGATTTGTTAGTAAATAAACTGGAATAAGCTCTGCACTTGCTTTAACTTCCTCTGCAGTTGGTAGCCATGGGTATGTTTTTCTAAGACTTTCTGAAAGAAGAATGCCTTGCTGACTTGTTTCAACTTTTGTGTCTTCTTTTATAGAATTTCTTGCAATAGTTACATCTTTAATAAACTGTGCACTATCGACAGGAATTTGTGTCGTTTCGCTTACAAGCTCTGTAATTTGCCAATGTTTTCTTCCGAAGGAGAGGGTGAGGATGTCTACTGATTCAGTAATTTCGTAGTGTTCTAAGCCTTGGTTTACCATTGTATGAAATGTTACGGTAAAAGATGCACTATCGCCCGTTTGCGGTTTTTCGTTGTAGAGAGAGTGTTGTTCAATGTTCACATGTGTAAGTCCAAATACAAACAGTTCTGTAGGGTTATCTACTCCTATCCACTGTGCAGGGGGTAAAAATGGTACTGTTTGCTCGTATGCTTCTCTCATTTTTCCGCTTACAAACAGGCTTGCAACCATATTTGAATAGCTTTTTATAGCATCTGAGTCTCCCGTACTATCAAGTAGTGTAGAGTCAAGATTGTTTATGCCTGTATAAAATGTTTGCACAACTTGCATTTCTGTCATACCCTCAGTTGTAGGTTTTGAAAGGTTTGATTGGATAATACTACCTGCAACAAAGCACACAAATACAAAAAGTAAAGCTGAAACAGCAATTCTTGTTTTATTTTTTCTAAAAAATCGTATTCTTTTTAGTTGCTTTTCTTTTTTTTCAATAAATTGTTGTTTTTCTTGTATAATTTTTTCATCTATTTGTTCTACATTGATGGAATTAAAATTTGTTGCAAGGGGTAAAGAATAACATTCAGCCTTCTCGGTTGTTTCCCTTAATTTGTAGATGCTTGCTCCGTTGCTAGACTTCATTTTTATGGGCTTTATATTTGTGTATGCTTTGTTCGTAAGTGAAAGGTTGTGATTTACTATTTTTGCTAGTTCAGCATTTGTTTTTACAGTTAAGTTTATTGGGATAAAGTTGTTATCGTAATAATCTTCGCTTCTTTTTTCTACATCAAGTTCTAAAAAAGGTTTTTCCCCTGCTAATACAGCGTAAATATATGTTGAAAGTGTAAATCGCCAAGAATCAACATCATTTAAAGCACTGTTTACCCAACAACCATACAAAAGAGACGTTGTTTCTTTGTCTTGGGCAAACATACTTCGTTCAAAAAGTTCAAATGGCAAAAAAAGTATTCCTTTTTCTGTAATGATTGTTCCTGCAGGACCACAGTTAGGAAGCTGAATTTCGCTTTCAAAACTCCATTCAATTATTGCAGAAAGTGTTTCTAATGTTTGTAATGCCTTTTTTGAATCATTTTCTATAATAGACAAAAGACTTGTTCCTTTTATACTATCATTTATAAGAACTACTTCATCGCTTTTTTCTACAGGAAGCGTTTTAGTGTCGGTAAATCGGAACTCCTCAGCGGTAAAACTGTTTTCTGTATTTTGCATTACAATCAAACCTGCTTCTGTTACATACTGTCCCAGCTTTGCATTTGCAAATTGGCGAGAAGAAAGACCCGTGTGTAATGTAATACCAGATTCGTTTATGGTTACGTTAGATTGTTTCGATTGCATGTAAGTGTCCTTGTAAGTTTAGGGAGCTCACATAGGAGCTCCCGTACAGTTGTATTACAACGTAGGGGCACACCTTGTGTGTGCCCGCTACGGAATGCACCAGCAATTGTAGGGGCTTGCCGTAGGCAAGTTCAAAACGCAGGGACTTCCCTGTGTGGGAGCCCGCGTTTTGAATGCAACCCCGAAAAGTGCGGCCGTCCGCCGTAGGCGGGCGGGGTGCCCTAGAAATTACCTTCCGTCCGAGGCGTAAAGATATTGGAAGTAGTCCATATTTGTTGAGAACGTTGTATCCATTTTAGGAATTGTTTGTTCGTATGATTCTAGGCTTCGGTAAAATGCGTAGAACTCTGGGTCTTTTGAGTATGCGTCTGCATAAATTTGGCTAGCTTCTGCGTCTGCATCCCCTCGAATTTCTTGTACAATTCGGTATGCTGCAGATTCGATTGATTTTTTTTCTCTGTCGAGGCGTCCGAGCCAAATTGCTTTTTCACCTTCACCTGCTGCTCTGTATTCTTGGGCAACTTGTTGGCGGTCGGTAATCATTCTGTTGTACACACTTTCT
>CAZUPJ010000187.1:0-3491 GCA_964622185.1 uncultured Treponemataceae bacterium | reverse complement strand
GCTATTGCATCCAACGCAGGAGTAATTCGTTTACAGTCTCCGCACCATTGTGTAAAAAAGTCTACCAATACTGGTTTTTCAGACTTTAATACTACTTCATCAAAGTTGTCTTTTGTTACATTAATTATACTCATACTATAATTATAACTCTATATGGTGCACATTACAAGTGACATTATTACAATATTTTCAGCTACATTTACAAGCGCCCGTTTACAAATACAGTAACCTCAATGCCAAGTGGGATATCATAGCCTTCTTTTGAATATGCTACACTTCGATTTACCGTTGTAGTACAAGTTAATTCTCCATGCGCTCCACGTTCTAAAGCTTTAAGTCGAGCAAGCTTTTCGCATACCATTTTTGCATATTCAATTGCCGCATCTTCAGATTCTACAATACACTCACCCTCAGGCGAAGATACCTTATATTGATTAATTACATCTGGCACAAAAGATATTTTTGCTGAAACATCAGCTTCTATATCTGCAACTATTGCACCTAAAGCATTTGCAACATCAGCATGCTCAGGAATAATACACTCTGTATGAAGTGCTTTAGCGACTTCGGGTAAAAAAATGTGTATGGGAGCTCCAATACCAATCAGTGTTGGTTTTGTTTTAAAGTCTAAAGCAAAATAGGAAAAAGCACCTCTTTCTTCCCATGCTTTTTCTATTAGTGCTTTTATTTGAGAATCAACCCCACCTACAAACAGTTTTTTATTCTGATACACTAAAAGTGAAAGTATAATATTCATATATAATGTTTTGCACACTTCGTTAAACACAATACTAATAAGTATAGAAACATCATTTTTTAATTCTGGTACTATCTTACGAAAATACTCACTTGCTAACAGTGATGCTTCTGTGTCATATCGATTAAAATCGCCTTTTAAGTGCATAATATCGGTTGGTGTTAAACCACTGCGCATAATAATACCTTCAGATTCTAATCGATCGATTTTTAAGTTATAAACATCAAAATCCCCGCTCGATATAATCACTGGTCCACTTTTTAATAGTTCTATAATTCTTATTTCATATTCAGCATAATTATGCGTATTTTTTGGATATTTAACTAAAACGAGAAATTCATGAAATGTAAACCCTGCTCGTTTATCATCATTTATAAGATCACGAAGATTTTCTTTAATATAAGGATATTTCTTTGCTAGTGCACACAGTGGTATTACCCTTCTTATATCAAGCAAAACTTTTCCATCTTGAATAATAATTCTAGTATCGCCACCTAGTGCAAATGTATCAATTAATACACCTTTAATTTGTGTTTTGTAACCACCAATATTTATGCCACTTGTCATTGCGGGCTTACTATTCTCAACAATTGAAATATCAGTTGTTGTTCCTCCCATATCAATAATAACACTGTCATCAAAATTAGTAAGTTTTTTTGCACCAATAACACTTGCAGCAGGGCCGCTCAATATGGTAGTAACTGGGTACTTGAGAATTAACTCTTCATTCATCAGGCTTCCATCGCTTCGAACAATCATTTTCTTAATATTTAAATTATATTCTAGCAATGCCGAATGAATAGCATCAATAAATTCATCTACAACGCTTAAAAGCCGTGCATTTAACAACGCTGTTGCTCCCCTTTCCATCATATTTACATTATCTGCAACTTCACTGCCCAAGACAGTAGGCACAGAATATCTATTTGTAATTTTTTCTTTTGCTTCTTTTTCAATAATTGCACCATTAAAAACGGCATTTTTCGCAACAATAGATATTGCTTGGGCGTCAGAAAAATATGCCTCACTTGATGCAAGAATTGTATCCCACATTATTGGTTGTTGACTATCATTTTCTTTATCTATAACTGTCTCAACACAATATACAACATCATTATCAATTCCAAAATTTTTTTTAGCATTAATCCACTCAAGTGTCGCATGATTTGTACCTATTAAGAGGAGCTTAGCACGACCACCTTTTTTTTCTACACAGGCATTAGTAGCTAACGTTGTTGAAACTGACAAAAGTGTTGCTTTTTTTAGAATATCACTCGGTAAAGCGTTTATGGCATTTTTTATGCCAATACTTAAATTTTCCTTGGTTGTTAAAGACTTATATTTTGCAAGAATGTTATTAGTTTCAAAATCATAAAGAAGTGCGTCAGTATACGTACCGCCAGTATCTATACCTATTCCTATTTTCATTTTCTTGCCTCACTTATTATGAAGATTAAGGATGTAGTACGAATCCATAGCGTATGGAATAATTATCATGTTGTTTCAAAATGATAATTATTCCTATGAATATGTTTTTTTCAGTAAAGACGGCATAGTTTGACTCTATAAGCTTATCTGATATAAACAGTGATTTTTTTAATGGCTTCCCATTAGAAAAGTGAAATTCATATTCCTGCTTTAGAACTGCAATACCCATGCCGCACTCTTGTGCTAACGCCTTTGTCATGCTTTTTGTATGTTTTGTTATTTCATTATAAAGAGACTCTGTATCAACATTTTTATTATTATTTTCTTGTGCATGTAATTGTTCAATAGCACTTTCGATAGTAAAAAAGGGCATGTCACTATAGCCAACAGCATCTTTTAATAAAAAAGAGCCAACAGCAGTACGTCTTAAGGCAATAAGATGGGCACAAGATGAACAATCTTTGGCAATATCTCTTGCTAAGCTTCGTATATATGTTCCTTTTGAAACATGAAACGTGACTTTTGCGTGTGCTACCCTTCCGTAAACAGTATGCATGTCATCTATGCTAGAAGAAAATACCGTTACATCCCTAGAAGGCATATCCACATTTTTTCCAGAACGAGCAATGTCACTTGCCCTTTTACCGTTAATATGGATTGCAGAATACTGAGGTGGAAATTGTTGTAATGTTCCAATGTGATTTTCGAAAGCTTTTTTGAAATCGTCAACAAGTGGAAGTTCTTGTGTATCGATAACTTCGCCAAAGGGGTCGAGTGTGTCGGTTTGGGTTCCAAATTGAATAATAGCTTCGTAGGTTTTGTCAAATGCAGTAACGTGAGAAACAAGACGAGTAAGGCTACCAACCATTACAACAAGTAAGCCTTCTGCAAAACTGTCTAGTGTTCCAGTATGACCTACTTTTTTTGTTTGTAATGCTTTTTTTATATTGTGAAGAGAATTAAAACTTGTAGGTCCACGCTTTTTTGCGTATAGTACAATCCCTGATGCCAATTCCTAATTCCTAATTTGTAATTCCCAATTAGGAATTATCTTCGTGTTCTTTTTCAAGTTCTGTAAGTTTGTTAACCATATCCATTCCGTCACGGATGCTTGTGTCAACAATGAAGGTAAGGCGAGGAAATTGGCGTAGGCTTAATTTTTTACTCAAAGTAGTTTGAATATAACCAGCTGCACTTTGCAAGCCTTTTACGCCTTTTTCAATTGAAGCGTCTTTCATAAAACTTGAAACATATACTTTTGCAAATCCAAGATCACGCGTAACATCAACACGATTAATAGTTAAAA
>CAZUPJ010000186.1:0-3502 GCA_964622185.1 uncultured Treponemataceae bacterium | reverse complement strand
CTTTTTCAAGCTTTTTTGAAAAATACCCAGGAACTCGCCCCACAATTTGTAATCCGGGATAGGTAGAACGTATATTTCTTTCAGATTCTGCTAAAAGTTCGGGATGGCCACCAAGCAAATACAAAGATTTATAACGGTTTTCCAAAATAGTTAAAAATAAAACAAGTGTCTTAAAGGGATAATAACGAGCAGGCAGTTTTTTTTTTAAGAATTGTGCACCTTTTAAAAGACTTTTTGAAACAGGTGGTACCAAAGATGCATTTTCAATACAATATCGTAATTCAGCATTTCGTCTTGCTTTTAGAATATCCCAAACTGACAAAAAAACAACTTGTTTGGTTCCTGGCTGCTCAACAAGCTTATTCACTACCTTTTCAAGTTCTTCAGGAAGAACAATATCTATAGGTAACCCAAGTAATTTTATTCTTTCAATTCCTTCCATGTATTATATTCCCCCACTACTGTTTGTAAAACGGCAAAAGCATACAAAGTTGCTGTTTCTGCACGCAAAATATTTGTTCTTAAATGTATCGGCATAAAATCATTTTGTTGTAATAATTCAAGTTCTTTAGGGCTAATTCCACCTTCACAACCTACAACAAAACCAATACATGCCTTTGAAAAGTCTTTTTCATCTTGTAAGAATGAAAAGATATTTCTTTGCCCTTCCTGTTTTTCTCGAAGCACAAAACCAAAACCTTTTTTTTGTGTTTCTTGTATATTTTCTTGCCATAACATCATTGCCGTTTCAATATTACAAGGAGGTAAAATTTTAGTATTAGCAGGAGAGCCACTTTGTTGTTGAGCTTCTCTTATTATTCTTTCCCATCTGTCTATTTTGCCAGAGTTATCTGATGAATATTCAGTATTTTTTCCAAACACGGTATATTGACCGAGAATGGGAACAATAACACTTACCCCGCACTCTGTAGCTTGCCTCACTATTAAGTCCATTTTTTGCCTTTTTGGCAAAATTTGGAAAAGCCAATAATTAGTTTCTTCTTGCCCTAAACATAAGAGAGGTTCTACTTCAATAGGACTGTTACTAACAAGCTCTACTTTCCCCATTTTTTTGTCGGTATGAATATGCATAGAGCACAAACTTCCATTAGGAAGCCGTACTTCAATTTCATCGCCCTGTTTTAAACGTAGAACCTGTATTAAATACCGCTTTTCTTTTTCGGTTAAAAGAATGCATCCCTTTTTATCAGGCAAAACTTTCGTCACAAATTGTCGCATACTAGTAACCAACAACTTTATTAAAGAGCATCTACTTGTTCTTCTTCAATAATAACAGAATCTTGTAACTCACTCAATGTTTTTGCATCTTTAACCAGTTTATCAAAATCGGGATTATCTAAAATATTAAGTGCTTCTATCAGCTGAACATCAAAATCCAAGTCATAAAGTGCATCAGGATATGCTTTCATCCGTATAAGACGGCGTAAAACATTTTCTTGCAATGCATAATCTTTTGCCAAAATTTTTGCATAATCGGCAATTCCTTGTTCACTCATCTTTGGATGTTCTTCAACATAGTCTGCTATAACATCAGTTGTTAGTAAGTCAATATAAATGAGCCCTTCTTCTTCTGAAAATTCTGGGTACAACACTTCTAAATCTGGAGGAATTCCAATTTTATCAATATTTGTATCACTAGGTGTATAGTAGCGTGCCATAGTAATTTTTAGACCATCGTTATGAGGGAGTGGTCTTACTTGTTGAACAGACCCTTTTCCAAATGTTTTTTCACCCACAAGATAAGCTAAGTGATAGTCTTTTAATGCACCTGCTAAAATTTCAGACGCACTTGCAGATCCTTGATTTATTAGAACAACTATAGGAATGCCTTTTTCCATTGTTGTATTTTTTTGCGTAGCACGAAATACAGAGTTTTCAAAAAGAAGTCTACTTTTTGTTGATACAATTGTTCCTGAATCAATAAACTTATCGGCAACATCGGCAACACTATCAATGAGCCCACCTGGATTATTACGAAGGTCAATTATTAAAGAATCAAAACCTGCTTTCTCAAAACTATCTAAGGCTTCTTGAACTCGAAGCGGTGTTTGAGGCGTAAATTGGATAATCCGAACATAACCAACATTTTTACCATCATCATTAATCATTCCAAATTTTACGGTTGGAACTTCAATTAACGCACGCACTAACGTAACTGAAAATTCGGTTTTACCACGCAAAATATTTACTTTAACAGGACTGCCAACCTCGCCACGCAAAATCTCTAAAACTTCATCCATGGTTATATCTTCTGTTGGAGTATCGTCAATTTTTGTAATAAAGTCGCCTGTTTGAATACCTGCACGCCAACCGGGAGTATCTTCGATAGGAGAAACAACTTCAACATAGGCAGGCTTTTCAGTGCTAGTATCTACAGGTTTAGTAATTGAAAGCCCCACACCTCCAAAATTTCCATCAGTCGTATCGGTAAGGCTTCTAACCTCTGCAGCATCCATATATACGGTATAGGGATCGCCTATTGCATCAAGCATACCTTTCAGTGCACCCTCATAAAGAATTTGAGGATCAATTTCTTCTACATAGTTATCTAAAACAAAATTATACACACTATTCATAACTTCCAAATAGCGTTGTTCTTCCAAGTCTTTTTCATTTTCTGCACGAGGGCTTCCTTGTGCATATGATACAGGAACTATGAGTACAAAAAGTGCAAAACACACAGATAAAAGCACCCATAAAAAAGGACGTTTAAAAATTTGAGGTTTAGTATTCATACTTATATTGTACTTTACCTGTGAAATTTGTCAAGGGTTAGTAGCCACTATTAGAATGATTGTATTCTAGTAGTAAAGTCTGCAATATTTGAAAAAGTTCCAAACTCAACATAGTTATTAATAACTGCATCGGCACCTACTTCGAGCAACTGCTCTTTTGTAAAGGAGCCCGTTATTCCCAAGCAAAGACAACCTGCAGCCTTTCCGGCTTGCACACCATTTAGAGCATCTTCAATTACTAAACAGTCCTTTGCTTCAAGGTTAAGGCCTTTCATTGCAGTAAGATATATTTCTGGGTCGGGCTTTTTATGCGTAATTTGGTTTCCCCACACACCGTAGTCAAAATCTTCAATTTTAAATCCAAGTGCGTTTAAGTTCATATCAAGTTTTATTTTGTCAGCACTTGTTGCAAAGGCAATTTTTATGCCTGCATTTTTTGCACTTGCAATAAACTCTTTTATGCCTTTAATTTCACAACTTTCTGGAACGCTTTCCCCATCACCTAAGTTAACAGGAATATTACCTAAAAGCATTTCGTTATAAATATCATAGGCTTCTACTTTTGCACTTTCAATTTCAATTTCTACGCCATATTTTTCTGCTACACCGCCAATAAATTTATTTTCGCCTGCACCAATAAATGGCGCAAAGTCTTTTCGTGTAACCGTTGCACCACGTCGTTTAAATAACTCAATACACGCTGCTGCAATGTATATTTCTGAATCAATTAATACGCCATCAACGTC
>CAZUPJ010000185.1:0-3508 GCA_964622185.1 uncultured Treponemataceae bacterium | reverse complement strand
TTCGAGCCAGTCAAGGTATCTACTCTAACGAAGAAACCGGTGAGGTTTTCCCAAAGCTTGGTGTCACTTCAGGTATGCCAAATTCTCTTACTGTGTACAGAGAACCTGATGACCCTGAGGCAATGGTGCTTGGTGTTCAAACAAGGTTTGCAAGAAAAGGGGATAACTGGTTTGAAGTATACCCTGAAATGACTGATGAAAATGGCGAAATTGCTCCGTACGAAGTAGCTTTAAAAGGTACTGTAACTCATATTGACTTTTGGGTATGGGGTGCAAATTATTTATACTATTTGGATGTGTTAGTTCGCGATGCTGATGGAGCTATACATGTTCTTCCAGCTGGAAATTTAGGTTTTTCTGGTTGGAAAAATGTTGTGGTAAAGATTCCTACATGGATGCGTCAGCAATCTAGGCTTCGTTCAGGACCTAAGACTCTTTCCTTTGTTGGATATAGGATTCGTACTGATCCCACAGAGTTTGTTGATGATTTTAGAATATTTTTTGATCAAGTAAGATATACATCATACACAATGTCAAATATATATGATGGATACTTCTTATCTGATATTGACTTTGGTGAATCTGTAGATAATGCAACAGGGGGAGCAAACTAATGAAAAAACTAAGTTTACTTTTAATAATTCTTTTACTAGTTGTTGGCAACGCTTTTTCTCAAGATACACCTAGTCTTGTAGCTCCTAATCCCATGATTGGGTCAGACTCAGCTAATTTCGCTTTACGTGAAGTATCTATTGATAAATATGAAAGAGAAGGTTCTTGGAATGTTAAAATTTCACCTGATGTAGGTGTTATTTCAGGAAGGTTTTTTGAAGGCGGACCAGATCCTATTGCAAAAGACCCTAACTCTGATGGAACTGTGCCACCTAACGACTCACGGGCATATGGTGCTAAAATTGAGTTTTTCAAAAGGGGTGTAAACTCTTTCTTTATAACTCCGTCGCAGCCACTTGCAATTGATGGTATAACAAAAACAATTTCAGTATGGGTAGCAGGACGTAATCAACCTCACACAATGTCAATATTGCTTCGAGATTTTTTTGGAAATCATTTTGAGCTTTACATGGGTGAGCTAGGATTTACTGGGTGGAAAGAAATGGTTGTAGCAGTGCCACCATCACCTGATGGAACAAGAGGGATTGTGCAAGATAGTGCATATTTTGGTGTTAACCCAGGGCTAACCGTTTTAGGTTTTAGAGTTGATTGTGACCCTATGTATGCCAGTGGTTCTTATTATATCTATTTTGACGACTTAAGAGCAGTTACAGATTTGTATGCTTTTGAAAACTCAGATCCATATGATATGGATGACAACTGGTAGAATTTCCTATCTTTGATTAATGGCTGCTCAAATTATGGGCAGCCATTATTTTTTTTAAATCATTATTTATATACTAAATTCTGCTAACATCGCTATTTTAATTGCCGATAATCATACTATAGGATTACTGGTAATTATGATATTTTACAGTAAGGGTTTTGACAAACTTAAAACTTACATACCATGGTGGGACACAGGGGGTGTATATGATTAGAGGTTGGTACATCGGATCGAGCGGGATGAATGCCCAGCAAAATAAGCTTGATGCAATATCAAATAATTTAGCAAATGTAGATACTACAGGTTATAAAAAAGATACAGCTGTTAGTAAGAATTTTCCAGAACTTTTAATAAGAAGAATGGGAGATGATGGTGTGTATAAAACTTCTCTCGGCTCTCATGATGCAGCACCAATAATTGGTAAGCTTGGTTTAGGTGTTGAAACAAACGAGCTTTTTACAGACTTTTCACAAGGTTCATATAAAGAAACATCAAGTAGAACTGATATTGCTTTATCTACAGAAGGTTTTTTTGCAGTTACTACTCCCCACGGGGAACGCTACACACGAAATGGAAATTTTATGATTGGCAAAGAGGGGTACCTAGAAACAAAAGAAGGGTATCCTGTAATGGGTGAAAATGGACCTATACAAGTTGGGAACACTGAATATATTGTGAATGAAGACGGGATGATTCACTTTCAGGATACCATGGAAGAAGTAGATAGGTTGAAGATTGTTAAATTTGATGATGAGCGTTATTTAAAAAAGCAAGGTTCATCACTCTATGTTGATACAAGTATTTCAGGACCTGCCTACATTGCAGAGGGAGGGGAGAGACCCCAAACAATGCAAGGGTATGTGGAAACTTCAAATGTGAACGTAGTAAATGAAATGATTCAAATGATAGAAGTGAATCGTGCATATGAGGCTAATCAAAAAACAATTACTACCCAAGAAGAATATATGACTACACTTTGGTCAACGGTAGCAAGAATGCGTTAAGGGGTGTAGCACCGTAGTCGACCGCAGCCTGCCTTTGGCGGGCGAGGACGATGGGCGTTAGTGATAGTAGCGAAACACCTGACGGTAAAAACTCTGTTTTTACCGAACGCCATTAAATGTAAAAAATGACAGAATAGGAGATATACATGGTACGGAGTTTATGGACAGCTGCAACAGGGATGAATGGGCAGCAACACCAAATAGATACAATTTCAAATAACCTTTCAAATGTTAATACTACAGGGTATAAACAACAAAGAGCAGAATTTGAAGACTTAATATATCAAAATGTAAAGTTAGCAGGGACTCCTGCAACAGAAGACACAGTAACTCCAGTTGGAATTCAAATGGGTAGCGGTGTAAAACTAGGTGCTACTCAAAGAATGTTCAATCAGGGGTCATTGCAAAATACTGGAAATATCACAGACTTAGCTGTAACAGGTGAAGGATTTTTCCGCGTTCAACAATATGATGGAAGCTATGCCTATACAAGAGACGGTTCTTTTAAGATTGACTCAACAGGTCAGTTAGTTACCAATAACGGTCACAGAGTTATGCCAGAGATTATTATGCCCGACAACTTTGTAATTGACACTTTAAATATAAGTCAAGACGGAAGGGTAACGGTAAAGGTTTCTGGAAATGATGAACCACTTCCTGTTGGGCAATTAGAGTTATATCGCTTTCCAAACTCTCCAGGTTTAGAAGCAGATGGACAAAATCTTTTTACTGTAACTAATGCTTCGGGCGAAGCTATTCCAGGGCGCCCAGGTTTTGACGGATTTGGTGAATTACAACACAAGTTTCTAGAAATGTCAAATGTTTCTATTGTGAATGAAATGACCCAAATGATTGTGGCTCAAAGAGCATACGAGTTTAACTCAAAAGCAATCCAAACAAGTGATTCAATGTTGCAAGTTGCAGCAGCACTAAAACGATAAAAAGCTAGAATTTTAGTTCCGAATTAATACAATTGAAAGCATCTTTGCCCATGTGTAAAGATGCTTTTTTTTGATTCTACGTAGAACTAAGAATTGTAATTAATTATTTTTTTTTGCTTTTTATCTATTTCACCGCTTGCTTTTTTTTATTCTAAGAGTTAAAATATACGTAAGTATAAATTTTGAGGGGTTCTATGGACGTCCAATTACAAGAATTAATTGAC
>CAZUPJ010000184.1:0-3511 GCA_964622185.1 uncultured Treponemataceae bacterium | reverse complement strand
CTGTATGTATATATTGCACTTTTTGCAATGATAGTGTTATTTGCTTTTTATAATTTTTCCTTCTTTAATCGAATTATATCTCCTCTTCACAATGCGAACAAAAATATGAAGTTGGTAGCAAAGGGTGATTTTACCGTTCGTCTATCGACATATGAAAAGTTTCCAGAGTTTAACACACTTTCGGATACTTTTAATAGTATGGTAAAAGAAGTAGATAGTCTCACATCAAAAATAGTTGCAAAAGAAAAAGAACGTACAAAAATAGAAATAGAAGCGTTGAGGTTTCAATTAAATCCTCATTTTTTATGTAATACACTAAATTCGATAAAAATTATGTCTTCTATAGCAAAGGTAGAATCTATAGAAAAAATGACTGGGGCTTTGATGAAAGTTATGGAAGACAACTTAAGCAGTAATGATGCCATGTGGACGCTAGAGCATGAGCTTAAAAATCTTGAAAAC
Organism: uncultured Treponemataceae bacterium; assembly: GCA_964622185.1. GTDB lineage: Bacteria > Spirochaetota > Spirochaetia > Treponematales > Treponemataceae > CAYJFX01. Next base: position 3,049 of record CAZUPJ010000184.1, on the reverse strand, counting down.
TATGTGTATATTATGAAAGTCCGGTTCGGGAGCATGTTTGATTTTTACTGTGATATAGAAAAAGACTTATTACACTGGGGAATTCCATCAATGACATTACAGCCCATCGTAGAAAATGCTATAATTCATGGTGTTCACGGATTGGAAGTTTCTGGAACCATTACGGTTGCCGGACATATTTCAAATGATATGCTTGTGATAGAAATTCGTGACAATGGAAGTGGCATGGATGAAGACAAAGTTAAAACGCTTTTTGATGCTCCATCTCAGGGAAGCAGAGGGTTGAACGGCATTGGCTTATACAATGTTAGAAGAAGAATAATTCTTACCTACGGTGCTCCCTATGATGTGGAATTGTCATCGTTTCCAGGGGCAGGAACAATTGTAACCGTTTCTTTACCATTGCTGGAGGCTGAAACGATATGACAAAAATTCTTATTGTTGATGATGAACCTCTAGTCCTTTTATCTATAAAAACTATGCTTGAATGGAGCGATTATGATATAGAGATACAAGCAGAAGCGCGTAATGGAAAAGAAGCTTACCTCTATTTAATGGAGCATCCTGAAATTGACATTGTAATTACCGATGTAGATATGCCAATTATGAATGGATTAGAACTCTGTGAAGCTTTGGCAGCAAAAAATGCTACACACGATTTTATTTTTTTGAGTATTTTTAGTAATTACGAATATGTTCGAAGGGCTTTTAAGTCTGGAGCAAATGACTATATCTTAAAATCAGATTTAGAGGCAAAAAAGCTACTTTCAGTATTAAAAAAAATGATACAGCGTCGAAAAGAGCAGTTTGGAGAACCTACAACCACTGAATCTATCCCTATATTATCACAGTCACCACAAAAAATGTTTTTACAAAAGTGCATAACAGAAAAAATTCAGGAAAAAGAAGTTAATGCCTTTAAGAGTCTTTTTCCCGACTGGGATTTTCCATTTTGCATAATGATTGTAAAACCACAAACCATTGAAAATAGAAGTGCTGCATCTGCAATGCAATTTCAAAATGCAGTACAACATACGCTCTTACAAAATATTCGATTTGAAAAAAAAGCCTTCTTTTCTCTTGATGTTGACACGTACCTTGTTTTTGCAAAAACAGAAGAAAACTTAGAAGAAACGTTTAGTACTTTTAATGAAATGGCATGGATGTATTTTAGTATTGGTTTTGATAAGTATATTTCTAAGCCACAACTAAATAGCACAGAGCTTTGCGAAACACTTTTTTTGAGTATAAAAACTTTTTCAAGTTATAGCAAACATATACATCTTGCACGCCGCTACATACAAGAGCATTATAGTAATACAGAACTCCAATTAAGCGATATTGCCTCTTACGTTGAAATATCAAAAAATCATTTGAGTTCTGAGTTTACAAAAGAAACAGGGGAAACTATTAGCGAATATATTTCTTCGGTTAGAATACGACACGCAAAAAAACTTTTATCAGAAACTAATCTTAAAATATATGAAGTTGCAGAGAGAGTTGGCTTTTCAAATACAGAAACTTTTAATAGAACATTTAAGAAGCTCACTGGTCAAACGCCAACAACATTTTTATCATAGATAATTCGTACCAATCGTATAAATCGTCAAAAAATCGTAAAAATTGTCATGTACAATGAATCTTTACATTGTTACAATGTCTTTACAATAAAGGTGGATGCAAGCGATAAAAGTCGATTTGCATTTATAGCATTGTTTGCGTTGCTTACAGGCTATCTAGTTTCAAAAGAACATTAGCACAAAAAAAGGATTATTAGGAGAACATAACATGATGAAAAAAGTACTTATCATACTTATGTGTACAGTGTTGGCTTCTGCAATGGTTTTTGCAGGCGGCTCAAAAGATGACGAAGCTTCTGGCGGAAAAACAGTTTTAAAAATTGGAGATAACTATCCAGACAGAAATAACGGTACAGGTGCTGTTGTTGAAAAAATCAATGCAGAATTCCTTGCAATGCACCCAGATGTTGAAATAGTTACAGAAAGCTACCAAGATCAACCTTGGCAAGAAAAAGTAAAAATTTATGCAACTGCAAATCAATTACCTGATATTATTAAATACTGGTCATTCCCTGGAATGATGCTCCCTCTTATTGATGCAGGTCTTATTGAACCTCTTACTATGAGTGATTATGAATCATTCAACTATATGGCTGGTTCATTAGAAAGCAATGTATTTAACGGAGAATTCTACGGAATCCCAGTTTCAGCAGACATGTGGGTACTTTTTATTAATAAAGCACTTTTTGAAAAAGCTGGTGTTCCAATTCCTACTAGCTGGGAAGACATTGTAGCTTCTGTTCCTGCATTTGAAGCAATTGGAGTAACTCCTGTTGCAACAAACGGAAAAGAAGGATGGCCGATGTGTGAACTTTACGACAACATTGCACAAAGAATTAATGGGGACTTTACACGTGTAGATGCAGCTCTTAACAGAAAAGCAAAATACACAGACGATGATTTTGTAGAAGCTGCGGCATATATTCAAGAATTAATCGAAGCTGGAGTATTTAACTCAAACCTTACTACATCAGACTATGGTGATGCTCGGAACATGTTTGGACAAGAAAGAGCAGCTATGTATATGATGGGTTCATGGGAAATGGGTCTTGCTAACGATGCAAATTTCTCAGAAGAATTCAGAAACAATCTTGATGTAATTCCTTTCCCTGTAATTGAAGGTGGAAAAGGTAAAGCAACAGATACACTAGCTTGGTTTGGTGGAAACTATTTCATTAGTTCAACTTCTAAAAATAAAGACATTGCAAAAGAATACTTAGAGTTCTTTGCTGAAAGACTTGGCGATTACACTTGGGAAATGCAAGCAGCATTCCCAGCACAAGCTGTAGAACCAAGAGCAGAAGATACTTTAGTTGCTAAAAAACTTCTTGAAATTGGTGCAAATACAACTTCTTCAAGTGGAACACCTGGTCTTGACCGATCTGACAATATCTTCAAAGAAGATCACCAAGACTTAATTCGACAACTTTCTGCGTTAATTATTACGCCAGAACAATTTACAGAAGCAC
>CAZUPJ010000183.1:0-3562 GCA_964622185.1 uncultured Treponemataceae bacterium | reverse complement strand
CTGATGTTTTGTTTTGGTATTTTTTGGATTTGTATTGTTGCAAACTCATTTCCGATGCTTTGGCAAATGGCAGGCTTTGCAAAAATTGGCCTTTATACAGGTCTTTATTACACATTCTCTCAAGCCGCCGCAATTATAGCACCGTTTTTTGGAGGCTTAATAATAGATCTTGTAAGCTATAGAGGCATATTTATATACGGTGCTATATTCTTTGTATTAGCCTTTATAACAATGGGCTTTGTAACAAGCGGTGAAAAAACAGATGGAGAAAGTTAATGTACAATTATTAATTGCACATTAAACTCTTATTTTCCCGTAATGTATAGTGCTGTATAATAGGCACCTAATAGCACAATGTTTTGTTGGAGTTCTTGAATTATTACTGTTTGTAGTTCAACTTTACTTTCTAGTACATCAATTTCACTTGCGGCACCGAGGGTAAAAAGTTGTTCCTCTTGCACTATTTGTGATTGCAAGGTTGCACTTTTTGCGTTAAGAAATTGTATATTAGCATTGGCAAGGCGAATAGCATTCAATGTTTCAGTGAGCGATTGTCTTATAAGTAATTCTGTCTTTTGTAAGTCGGCATCAGATTCTTCCACTTTGCTGTTTGCTCTTGTAAGAGCATTGAGCTTTTTTCCACCATCCCACAAATCAGTTTTTAAGCCAATAGACACTTGTGCTTTTATTTTACCGAGGTCGGCAAAACCGTCGTCCTTAAAAGACTCTATTGAGCCGCCATATTCTACACTAGCTTGCAAGGCAATGTCGGGAGTCCAGTACATGCTAAATTGCGAAATTGTTTTTTGAATGTTTGCTATTTCGTTTGCAACTTGAGCAACGTTTAAAAGTTCTATCGTGTCAGCTATGAGTACAAGCCTATCTTTTTGCAAAAGTTCAAGAGCTTTTTGTTTTTCTGCTTGTATGTGTGTGTCATCGTGTAAAATATTTTCTGTATGAATGTTGAGTATTCCAGTCATTGTTTGTATTGTAAGCAAAGTTGAATCAATTTCAATTTGAATTTGGGTAAGGGCTACATGTAGCTCTTGTGCATTTGTTTGGGCTTCTAAAACATCTTGTTCAAGTAAAACGCCTTCTTTTTGACTTTGTATAGAAAGCTCAACAAGGCGGTTTATGTATTCTTGTTGTATAAGAAGTTCGTTTTTTGCTTTTGTTAAAAAATATAGGGAATAAAAATTGGTATAAAGGTCAGCTTTTAATTTGTTTCTTAAATCGTTTAATTGCACTATTCTCATTGTAGCAACTTGCGAATACAGCTTCACAGAATTGATAAGTTTTCCCCATAAAAAAATAGGTTGGCTGAGCGTTGCTGAAACGCCAATATTATTAGATGGAAAGTCCCCAACAACTAAATCTTCTTCAGGAGCTCCATTAGGAACAAGAGGGTTTGGTGTTATAAGTGAGCTTGCATCTACAATAATATCGTTCATTGGGTAGTTGTATAAGTATGAAGCCGAAAATCCTACACCTATGTTTGGTTGAAATGCGGCATAAGCATCTTTTACGTCAAGCGTGCTTTGTGTGTATAGTTCATTCGCTTTTTTAATATCGCTGTTATTTTCATTCATTGCAGTTAATAATGCTTCGTAGGTGTACGTTTTTTCTTGTGCATACATTCTACTTGCCCCACCTGCAACGGAAAAAAGCATTACAAAAAGAATTAACAGATTTGTTTTTTTAGAATGTCTTGATGCTCTTAGTAAATGGTGCGATTCACTTTTGTAATAGAGGGTTGGAATAATAAATAATGTAATAAGTGTTGATGTAAACAAACCTCCTGCAATTGCTTGCCCTAAAGAAGCGTAAATTTCAGAGCCTTCGCCGGTTGAAAATGCCATTGGAATAACGCCAAGTAGTGTTGTAAGGCTTGTCATAAGTATGGGGCGAAGGCGGCTTGAAGACCCTGTAATAATATTATTTGTTAAAGATTCAATTGTTTCGCCTTTTTCATGGGGTGACTGCACGCGTAGGGCTGTAATAGAGTCTACTAAAATAATGCCATTGTTTACAACAATTCCCGCTAAACTTATTATGCCAAATAACGATATTAAGTTTAGCGTAGAGCCAAAGAGCAAAAGACTTATTGCAACACCAATAATTGAAAAAGGCACTGTTCCCATAATTAAAATTGGTTGTCTAAATTTTTCAAATTGCAGTACCATAATGGTGTATACTAAAAAACATGACGCAAATAATGCAGTCATCATTTGTGGTATACTGTCTTCAATAAGTTCAATAACGCCACCTGCTTGATTTTTTACCCCTTGTTCAAGTGGATTTTTCGTAAGATATTCTGCAAGCCTTGATCCAACTCCTGCGGTGTCTTCACTAACAAGCTGTGCCGATACGGTAATGGTTTTAACTCTGTCAGTATGATTTATTACAGACATACTTTGTTCTGTAAATGTATTTGCCAAAGAATCAAACGATACAAGATTACCATTTGCACTTGGTACTTTTAAAGTTGAAAGGGTACTTGCTGTAATGGGAGAATCGATAATATCGGAATAAAGACGCATATCGTAGCGGTTATTATCGTTTGAGGCAACGAATCTTCCAATGTCCATGCCGTTAAACAAAACTGCTGCTGTAATTCCTGCTTCGTAGCTACTTATACCCAACGAGCTCATATACTCATGGCTCATATCCATAACAAAGGTAGCTGTGTCAAAAGAGCTATTAATATTTACACTTGTTGTGGCTGTATCGTTTTGCAAAAATTGGCTTATTCTAACAGCTTCTGCATAGAGTTTTTCTAAATCTTCACTTACAAGGGTTATGCTGTATCCGGTTCCACCAACGGCGAGTCCTAAAAGTCTATCAAAACCACCATTTTTTACGGCGACTTTTGCATCACTTAAGTTTGCCGATAACATGTTTTGAACTTCGAGTATTATTTCTTGTACACGCCTATTTCTTTCTGAAACAGGTGAAAGCAGTACGTGTATGCTGCCTTTTCGTTCCTCTCGCCCTCGTGCTATTGTTATGTCGCTTGTTCCTGCATATGAAATAATCGTTTGAGCTTCCTCTATATATTGCGCGATGAGTGATTCTGCGTACAAAAGTTCCTCATGTGTTTTTTCAATGCTTTGCCCTACGGGAAACTCTAGTTCTACATAAAAATCGGAATTATCGGTAGAAGGAATAAAGGCAACTCCCAACGCTTGAATTAAAAATCCTGATAGCAACAAAAGAAGTATTGCAAGCGTGAGAACAAAATTGTTATTTGTAAGAGACCAAGCAAGAAGCCTTTTATATCCTTTTTCAAGCTTTTCAATGCCTTTATTAAACTTAGATTTTTTTAACTCTTTCTCTGCAGGTTTTTTTCTCAAGAGATTTTTTGCTAAAAATGGTACAACAATTATTGCTACTAAGAGAGACGCGGTAATTGTAAGAACGAGCGTTATTGCGGCATCTCGCAAAATAGAACCTATAAGACCCGATAAAAATGCGATGGGAACAAATACAACAATTGTGGTTAAAGCCCCTGCAATAATAGAACTACCAACTTCATCTGAGGCTTTAAAAATTACATTTGATA
>CAZUPJ010000182.1:0-3583 GCA_964622185.1 uncultured Treponemataceae bacterium | reverse complement strand
AACACGCATCTAGTAAAAAAGCTCATGTTGAGCGTTTTATAACACGCTTTGCAAAGTACTACACACCGGTAGTAGTTATAGGTGCTGTGCTTTTGGCAGTGTTTCCTCCCCTTGTGTTAGGTGCAGTTTGGATGGAGTGGATACAAAGAGCACTTATTCTCTTAGTTATTTCTTGTCCATGTGCTTTGGTTATTTCTGTCCCACTTGGCTTTTTTGCAGGAATTGGTGCTTCTTCTAAGCATGGTATTCTTATTAAAGGCGGTAACTACTTAGAAGCACTTTCTAGATTAGAAAAAGCTGTATTTGATAAAACAGGCACACTTACTCGCGGTATTTTTACCGTTGTTGGGGTGCATGTTGTTCCTGATGGCTGTGATGCTTCAAATGAAATAAAACAGGCAGAACTATTAGAGATTACGGCTTTGGCAGAAAGGTTTTCAAATCATCCAATAAGTCTTTCTATTAAAAATGAATATTTTGCAAAAACGCAAAATAATGTATTGGATACAAAATTTGAAAACCGTGTAAAAGATGTTGAAGAAAAAGCAGGAAATGGCATAAAGGCAATAATAGATGGTAAAACAATTGTTGTTGGTAGCGCTCGTTTTATGAAAGACGAAGGTATAGATTGGAAAGAATGCAACGACTTTGGAAGTGTAATACATGTTGGGATAGACGGAGTGTATGCAGGCCATATTGTTATCGCAGATGAAGCTAAAACAGAATCAAAAGAGGCCATTAAGGGATTAAAAAAACTTGGCGTAAAAGATGTTGCTATGCTTACCGGAGATTCAAAAGCAACAGGTGAACATATTGGAAAAGAACTTGGCATAGACCATGTATATGCAGAGCTTTTACCACAAGATAAGGTAGCTCACGTTGAATCAATGCTAGAAGAATTAAAAAAACAAGGAAAAAAGCGCGGAACACTTTCCTTTGTTGGGGATGGCATAAACGATGCACCAGTTCTTGCGTTAGCAGATATAGGAATTGCAATGGGAGCCCTTGGAAGTGATGCTGCAATTGAAGCAAGTGATATTGTACTTATGGATGACAATCCTGCAAAGTTAACACTCGCTGTAGGCATAGCAAGGAGAACTTTGAGCATTGTAATGCAAAACATTATATTAGCACTTGGAATAAAGGGTGTTGTAATGATTTTAGGTGCTATGGGACTTGCAAATATGTGGGTGGCAATTTTTGCCGACACTGGGGTTGCTCTTCTAGCGGTACTTAATTCAATGCGGGCTTTACAGGTAAAAAAATAAGAAAACTAAAAGGAAAGACGGCTCCCTAGGTTAAAAAAACTAGAGGAGTCCTCTTCATTAGGATTGTCTTCTTCAGAACTCTTGGCATTGCTAAATGTTCTTCCCCCTCCAACTTCAAAAAAAGCAGAAATAATGGGAGATTTACTCGAACCCAATCGAATATCGACACCGCCATAGCCACCTAAAAAATTCTGAGTAGTAAGTCCATCTCCGTAAAAAGTAATAGTTTCTTTTGTTGAAAAATAAGAAGGTAGTGTAATTGGATTTTCCATCTGCAAGCTATCTTCTGCGTAAACATTTTCAATTGCAAGCACTATTATACAAATTATTATTTTTCTCTCTAAATTAAAAATCATAGCGATAGTATATACTATTTAATTATATTTGTCTACATTTGTTTGATTTTGATTTTTTGTCTAAATATTTAGGTTTTCAAAAAATTAAAAATTTGATATACTATAGTTATGAAAGAAAGTGTATGTCATAAGTGGAAATATGAAGTTAAAGGGCTTTTGCAAGTTTTTTTTGCCTTTTTTAAGATAGGCTCAGTGACCTTTGGGGGAGGCTATGCAATGCTTCCCATTTTAGAAGAGGAGCTTTCGATTAAGCGAAAGTGGACAAACAGAGAAGAGCTTTTAGATTATTTTGCGATAGGGCAATCTACACCTGGGATAATTGCCGTAAATGTAGCAACCTTTGTAGGTTGTAAACGACATGGCGTTATTGGTGGTATTTTTGGAACACTTGGAATGGTTGCCCCATCTATCATAATTATTACACTTATAGCAGCATTTTTATCAAATTACACCGATAACGAAATTGTTCAAAAAGCTTTAGTAGGAATAAATATTGCTGTTACCGCACTTTTAACAAAGGTGTCATATACATTCGCAAAAAATGCAATTCAAAAAGTATTTCAAGCCTTTGTTGCACTTGGTGCCTTTTTGTTAGTGCTTGTGCTAGATGTTCAAACATTTTGGATAATTATAGGTGCGTTTACCATTGGCTTTATTCTCTATATTGTAAATCATAATCGTTCAAAAAAAGGTAACATAAACGGGGGGGAAGCATGAGTTTATTTGGTCTTTTTTGCCTGTTTTTTTATATTGGACTTTTTACCATTGGTGGAGGACAAGTTGCCATAACCTTTATGTACCAAGAACTTGTTGGAAGTGGGTTAATTGATGCAGAACTTTTTTATAACATGCTGGCCGTTTCTGAATCAACCCCAGGTCCTATAGGCATAAACATGGCAACCTATCTCGGATACGAGATGCACGGAATATGGGGTGGCATTATTACTACACTGGGAACAGTAGCTCCGTCTATCATTATCATTACAATTATTGCAAAATACTTTGGTGCAATTCAAGAAAAACCGCTGGTAAAAACATTGTTTAGTGTATTACGCCCTGCGGCAACGGGGTTAGTATGGGTTGCCGCTTGTAACGTTTTTTTAATTTCGGTTGTGGTGCTTCCAACTAAGCAAGTAGAAAATTGGATGACTGTTTTTGAGCCTGCAAGAATTATTGCATGGATAGTAATGACCGTGTTATTGTTTAAGACAAAGATACCTGTTATTGCCTACATTGCACTCGGGGCCGTTTTTGGAATTGTAGTTTTATAAAAACCTTGACAAAACACCTAACATGACTGATAATTATTATTGATACATCATCCCACGTTTTGGAGTTTGCCATGAATAAATTTTTTATGTATTTTTCACTGATTGTTTTTATACTTTTTTTTAGTATGGGTTGTGAAACGACAGAGCAAGATGCTGTGGAAGAAATACCAGTTATAGAAGCAACTGAAGACAAAATTATTGAGTTCAAACCCGGCACTTGGGAGGGGCAAGAATTTTCAAGCGAGTGGTTTGGATTTCGGTATCGACCGACACAGGGCATGATTGTGACATCAGAGCAAGACCTTAAAGATATAAATGCAACCCTTTCTATGAATTTTGATGGACCAGATGCAGAATTGTACGATTATTCAAAAATGCAAATTGCATACGAAGTTATGGCAAAGTCGGGTGATGGAAGTATTACCGTTGAAGTTTCAAGCGAAAAGATTTTTGCAGATGATTTAACGGTAGAACAATATGCAGAAATAATTGAAAACAGTCTTCGCTCCGTACATGGAAGAAATGTTGACATTAATGATATTACAACAGTGCGATTAGGAAACTCTGATTATGTAGATATTTCTGCAATAATTGACATTGATGGGCAAACAAAATATCAAACGGTGCTTTTAAGTCAAAAAGAAGACAGATTTGCAATAGTTTCCTTTAATTTTGAAGAAGAGAGTAG
>CAZUPJ010000181.1:0-3584 GCA_964622185.1 uncultured Treponemataceae bacterium | reverse complement strand
AACAAGGTTTTGTAGACGATATTTTTTCACGACCACAATCATCTGTTACAAAGGGCTTTCTTTCTAATCTTATTGCAGCAGAGCCGATTTTGCCTACTGGAAAGAATGAGCAATTAAATGAAACTGGAACGCTCGTTCGGTGGTCCGAAGTTGGCGGTGAATATACGTTTCGTTTTATTGGAGAGGCGACGGGGGAACCACTTTTAAGTCAAGCAACACGTACTTTTAATGTTGACTTTAACATACGAGCGGGTGGCATTCAGCATTTGCCAAATAAAAATATTGGAACAATGATAACAGATATTTTCGGAGAAAAATCAAATATAAATGAAGCACTTTCTTGGCTTTCAGAGAATGGTGTTGTAATTGAAAAAACAGGACAAGGAGGCGGTAATGACTGATTTTGGAGCATTATTGTCTTTGGTTGGAGAAGCAACAAGTGAAACTCTTATAATGGTATTTACATCGACCTTTTTTTCTGTGTTGTTAGGATTACCGCTCGGTGTTTTGTTATGTATTTCAGATCCCCAAGGTGGTATAAAACCTCGTTCAATTTTGTATCTTGTACTTACAAGAATTGTAAATATAGTGCGTTCATTTCCATTCATTATATTAATGATTTTAATTTTTCCATTATCTAGAATTATTATTGGTACAAGCATTGGAACAAGCGCAACAATAGTGCCGCTTTCAATTGCTGCAGCTCCTTTTGTTGCTAGAATAATTGAAACTGCTTTAAAAGAAGTTGATCCCGGCGTGGTGCAAGCAGCTAGAGCAATGGGCTCTACCACTACTCAAATAATTGTAAAAGTTCTTATTCCAGAAGCTATGCCCTCTTTAGTAGCTGGAATTACATTAACAATTATTAACCTAATTGGATACTCTGCAATGGCAGGTGCAATTGGGGGGGGCGGACTAGGTGACTTAGCAATACGCTTTGGATATCAACGTTTTAGACCCGACGTTATGGTTGCATCTGTTGTGGTAATTCTCTTGTTAGTTGAAATTGTGCAGTTTTTAGGTTCCAAAATTAGTGCATCGCTACTAAAAAAGAGATGATTTATTGGAGATTAATGAATGTCAAGGCAGAGATGGAGTCTTGACATTCATTTAGAAGTTTGCGTTGCAAACTTAAAATAATATTGCCGTTTTTTAGCTTAGCTAAAAACGGCTTGAAAAAAGACAAGACCAAAAATTGATATTTTTTCCTTGTCTTTTTATAGGAGAAGAAATGAAAAAAATAGTAGCAGTTCTTATTGCACTTAGTTTAGTTGGTGTGCTTTTTGCTATTGGTTCAAGTGAGAGTGATTCTTCAACAATTAAAGTTGGGGCAACCCCTGTTCCTCATGCTGAAATGCTTATGCTAGTTGTCGATGACCTTGCAGAACAAGGTATTACACTTGAGGTAATTGAATTTACTGATTATGTAACTCCAAACGAAGCTGTTGAAACAGGAGAGATTCATGCAAACTTTTTTCAACATGTTCCATATATGGATTCATTTAATGATGAAAGAGGTTACTCTTTAGTTAATGCTGCTGGTATACATATTGAACCAATTGCAATTTATTCAAACTCGCTTGATAATTTGAACAATTTACCAGATGGTGCAACAATTGCTATTCCAAATGACCCAACAAACGAAGGACGTGCATTGTTATTGCTTCAATCTGCAGGGTTAATTGAACTAGATTCGGAAGCAGGTATAACAGCAACACCTCTCGATATAGTAAATAATCCAAAAGGTTTAGAATTTCATGAAATTGAAGCTGCTTCTTTACCAAGGGTTCTAGCCGATGTTGACATTGCAATTATTAATGGAAACTATGCACTTCCAGCTGGATTAAGTGCCGCGCGGGATGGGCTTTTTGTAGAAGGAGCAGATTCTCCCTATGTAAACATTATTACAGTTAAAGAAGGCATGGAAAGCGATAGTCGCATTCAAGCCTTAGTTAAAGCACTTCAAAGTGAAGAAATTGCAGATTACATTACAGATACTTTTCCTAATGGTGAGGTTGTAAAAGCATTCTAGGAAACTAAAAAAAACTAAGTAAAAAAAATCTCCCAAACGGGAGATTTTTTTTGTGGTGTTAAGACTCGCTTTCGTTAGATAAAAAGAATTTCATAAGTGAAACAAAATGGAAAATCTTTTTATACACATCTAGTCCCTGATCTTTGATTGGCGTTTCCGCAAAGTGAATGAGCTCAGGCCAGTTAACTATTAGTTCAGGTTTTTTCTTTTCAATGTCTTCTAAAAGCATTTTTGTGTGTTTTGCAACGACAATAAAACTTTTTGTGGCATCAACAAGCATTGTTTGGGCTGCTTCGTTTGTATCGCCAACAATTGTTTTAAGAATATTTTTTGCATCCCTGTCTCTATCAGCCCTGGCAAAGTATGTTTTAATTTTAACACCTGCAACACCGTCTTCACTTAAATTATCATCAAATTCAGTTATTTTTTCAGAAAGGGTTAGTAGATAATGATACGTTTCTGACATGGGGGTAGCCAAGGTTGATGATACCCATTGCCCTCTAATAAGTACTAAGTCTGCAAATTCACGTACATTTTTCTTGTAATAATCATTTAAAAATGCTTTCAAATAATTAAGTGGAGCTGCATAAGTGTATCCACCCAACGATTTTCTTTGAAGCATTTGCGTTGCTTCATCACTGTAATATTTTAAACGCACAACAGAAGTTGTTCCAAAAATAGAATTTAATAAATCATCAATTTTTGAGCTTTTCTGTTCTAATTTTATTTTATTTAAGGCTGTTTCTGCACCATTTCTGATTATGCTTAATTGAGAATCAATAACGGTGAAAGACTGTTCTGTAATAACTGCTTGATAGCCAGGATCTTTTGCTATAAGTTGTATCATCATTTCAAATACGCCTAACGAGCTGAATTTTCGGATCCTTTGAAGAATTTTTGTCCACACTGAAATGGATAAGACTTTGTCTCCCATGGATTCTCTCAGTAAGGTAAAAACCTGTGCCCAGTTTGCATCAACTGGCAGTGCCCATGCTACATCCATAAATTCTTTTAAGTCCTCCACGATGTATTCTGCACGAATCGGCACAAAATGGGGGGAATGATTAAAGTTTTCTTCTTGTAATGCAGAGTCAAATTTTTTTAGCAAAAAATAGTAGTCAAACATACAAAAGTCAATAAACAATGATAACTGTGTAAAGGTACTATCAATTAATGCTATTTTGTCTTCTGTGAATACGCTCATGTATGTAGATAAGTCTCTGTTTACATGCTCTGTTAATTCTTTGAGAGGAATTTTTTTTGACATTTCATAAATGGCTTCTTCTCCGAGCCTAAATTCTATTTCTTTTTGCTCATCGGTAAGGTAATGGTTGATAACCATGTTTTTAAATGCATTTGGATTCTTAATATTTCTGAATGCCATTTGCATAGGACAAATAACTTTATAAAGATCATAGAAAAACTTCGCCATTTGTGGCAAAGCCTCATCTGAGCTATATTTATAAAATTTGACTTTTGTTTGAGAAAGATTTTTATTTACCTTTTTTAGAAAACGTTTTTTCTCGGCTTCTGAATCATGAGATCCAAACAT
>CAZUPJ010000180.1:0-3589 GCA_964622185.1 uncultured Treponemataceae bacterium | reverse complement strand
AACGTTCATTGCAACGTTACCAAACATTTGAATAAAGCGTCTGTATGCATCCCATGCAAAACGAGGGTTGTTTGTTTTATTTGTTAAACCAACTACAGCCTTATCGTTCATACCTAAGTTTAGAACAGTGTCCATCATACCAGGCATTGAAACAGCAGCACCAGAGCGAACTGATACCAATAATGGATCATCTGCGTCTCCTAGTTTTTTACCAATTGATTTTTCTAATTTTAACAGGTTATCTGCAACTTGTTTTTTTAATTCATCTGAATGACTTTTGTTATTTTCATAGTAAAGCTTACATACTTCAGTTGAAATAGTAAATCCTGGGGGAACTGGAATTCCAAGGTTAGTCATTTCTGCTAAGTTGGCACCCTTTCCACCAAGTTCTGTTTTCATTGAAGCATCTGCTTCTGCTTTTCCGTCTCCGAAAAAGTACACAAATTTGTTTTGTGACATTTTGTTCTCCATCTTTTTTATTAATAAGTCTCAATAAATTATACACCAAAAAAACTCATAACGCAATATTTAAAAGATGTTTTTCATTAAAAATTTATTAGAGAGTATTTTTAGAAGGATATGTATAAAATGAAAACGTAGGTAGCTTGTAAAAATCAACTTCCCATAAGAGTATTGTTTTATTTAGCAATTGTTTTCTCTTGCCTTTATTTTTTTTTTAGTATACAATATGTACAAAATAATTACTATTCATAAAATTTGTATGAATATAAACATTTAGGACAGTTTTATATGTATGCACTTTTCATGTTGTGCCCTCGCAAAAAGAATTTATTACTATTCACAATTTTTATTATAATGTATTTTTCAATTCAAGTTGTGTGGACGCAACCCCAAGACTATTCATTTAACGATCCAGTGTTTTTGACTGACCAGGTGATAACATATGGGGAAGAAAATTTTATCAACCGTATTGGACTTAAAGAGAATCCAAATATAACGGAAAATGCACCAAAATTTATTCCTATTAAAGAAACACAAACAGAAATGCCCTTGGGGTTGGTATTATCGGGTGGGGCAGCGAGAGCTTTTGCACATATAGGCGTTTTAAGAGAACTTGAAACGCAAGGTATATTTCCCGATTTTTTAGTAGTGAATTCTATGGGATCATTGGTAGCTCTTTTGTATGCAGCGGGGTTATCCCCAGACCAAATAGAAAAAATTGTTTCTGACTATTCGATGGACTTTCTCTTTACGGCTCGCTTTCCTTTAGACGGTGGATTAATTGATGATTCAAACATGATATCTGCTGTGTATAATATATTAGGAAAAATTGATATAAAAGACTTAGAAATTCCCATAGTTGTATATGCAGAAGATTTACTCTCTCGGCGCACCGTTGCATTTATGGAAGGCGATTTTTACAGCATTCTTTCTGCAACCATTGCAATGCCCATTGCTTTTCCTCCAGTGCGCTATAACGATATGATATTAATTGATGGAGGCACAACAAACCTTGTTCCAGTTTTTGCGGCATCAGAATATACCAACAGAATTATTACATCGGCTAGTTTTTCAAATAACACTGGAGAATACCGTGATGTTTTATCTGTAATTACTCGATCCTTAGATTTAGCAAAAACACGAAAGGGAATAACAGAAATAAAGACAGTTGATACTATCCTTATTCGGTGCAATGTGGAAGATATTTCTTATATGGCCTTTGATAAAGCACACGATATTATACAGAGAGGTGAAGAGTCTGCAAAACAGGCTATAGGCGACATTAAAACACGCGGTTTTGATACCAATACTACTTGGACTCCTGATAGAATGCAAGATCTTCAAATTAAACGTGATAATCTTGCAAAAATACATGATGACGTAGTATTAGGATATAAAAAAACTAACATAATTCAAAAAAAAGAATATACAGGCTATATTTCTGGTGGCGTTCAAATGTATTCTTCTCCAAACGATAATTACTACCTTGATAATAGCGATTACTTTTTTCTATCTCAAAGAGCTGAAATTGCAAATATTGCAGGTGAGTTAAGAGAATATTTTGATCCTTGGAATGGCGTTGGAATTGATGCAAGATTACAGGCTTCTTTTTTTGATTTTCTAACACTAGAAAATAGAGTAGCATTTAAATGGGATAGCTTATTTGATAACGGTTTTGCAAAAGGTTTTGAAGGAATCTATTATTACGGAAACCTTACGGCAAATATTACAAATGATGGTAACAATGGAATTGCACCTTTCTTTTCATGGGAAAGTTTTTTTGCTAATAATGGTGGTTTACAAAACGGGAATCACTTTTCCCTTGGTAGAACAGGTGCCGATTTTTACATTCGAAATTTTTCTATAAGTCCCTATGTTTTTGCAGAAAATCAGTCAACTATGGGTTTTGGCATAAAAAATGTTTTTAATATTCCCCTTACGTCTTCGCTGTTTATAACACAAAAAACGGCATCGCGTTTCCCTTTTAATTTTAATAATGAAGTTTCACTTTATAAAAATGATGGTTTACGTGGCTCAATTACTGAGGGAAACTATAATTACTTTGTTGTAACAAATAATAATCTTACCTATACCATAGAAACTGTTGGTACACTTTTTGATACTGTTTCAATTAAAAATTTGGCATTTTCTGCTTTTTGTGATTACTACAAAACAGATGTACACGGGATAAGTGCAGGTGGTGAACTTGGCGTAGAACTAGCAATAATTGGACTTGTGTCTATCCATGTTTCAGGATACGGCGGGTACGACATTACACGAGAAGAAGGCTTTGGCGGATTTTCAATTGGAGGAAAAATTTAATTTTTCTCTAAAATCCCCGCAATGCGTTTTAAACCTTTTAGCGTTAATTGCTTATCGACATTTTGAAAAATGTCGGTAATAGGTTTTAAAACGGAGTTTAATCCACCGGTTGCAACTACTTTTATGCTATTTATATCGCATCCTGCAGATTTGCTTAAATCTTCCGACATACGTGCAACTAAGGATTCAACAAGCCCTTTGTAGCCTAAAACAATACCAGATTGAATAGAATGAATTGTATTTGTTCCAAGCGAATCTTGTGGTGCCTTTAAAGGAACCGATGGAAGTTGTGCTGTATTGTTAAAAAGAGAATTAACGGCTGTTCCGAGTCCTGGGGTAATTGCAACCCCTCGTACTTCACCTTTTGCACAAACAGCTGTAAATGTAAGTGCTGTTCCAAAATCTAACACAATAACAGGCGATTTTAACGAAGACCATGCTTCAACTACATTACAAACAATATCGGAGCCTATTTCATATTTAGCACTTTCTGGAATAGTTATTGGAAGTTTATCAAACATTACATGATTTACAATATAGGGTTTTTTTCCAGTAATCTTTTCACATAGACTTATAAAAGGGCCAATTAAAAGCGGTACAACCGAGCTTAAAATAGCAGATTCAATTGCACTTTGTGAAACTCCTGCATCGCGAAAAAAAGAAAGTAAAATAGAACTGTATTCATCTGCAGTTCTGTTTGTATCTGAGTGTATTCTCCATTCTTGCACAATTTCATTGTCATAAAAAAGAGCTGCTACAATGTGTGTGTTTCCAATATCAATAGTTAAAAGCAATTGCAATAATC
>CAZUPJ010000179.1:1451-3590 GCA_964622185.1 uncultured Treponemataceae bacterium | reverse complement strand
ATAACAGAACATATTTTTTTAATGTAAAAGAAAACAGAACTGGCGATATGTTTTTGCAAATTGTTGAAAGCAAAAATAAAAATGGTGAAGCATTTGATAGGCATCAAATTGCAGTGTTTGCAGAAGACATGCAAAACTTTTGTAAAGGATTTGAAACAGCTTTGTCCTTTATCGAGAAAAACAGAAAAGCAAAGGCTAAAGCACAAGCTGAAAAAAAGGCAGCAAAAAAAGCTGTGTACAAAGTTGGCGGCAAAAATGGCGAAAGGGAACGAGAAGCACGCCCAGCTAAAAACCCTGATGCAAAAAAAACAGGGCGAGTACATGTTGTTTCTAAACGTAAAGTAGATAATACTTCTGGCGAAGATTAAAAAGAAAAACTTTTCCTTTGTATTGGAGATGGTCCAATAGAATGGCATACCTCTCTGTGTGCCTTAGTTGGATACCCTTTGTGTTTTTCATAACCATAAGCGGGATATTGAATTGCGTATTCACACATAATTCTATCCCGCTCATTTTTTGCTAAGATAGACGCAGCCATAACGGCAGGAACCGTTGCATCGGCTTTTGGCAGAGCTTCACAACTTACCGAAATATCTGGCTTAAATGTTCCGTCAACAACACAAGAAATTTCAGCCCCTTCAATTTTTTCATCTAACATTAAACACAAAGATTCAAATGCCTTTTTCATAGCTAAAAGACTTGCTTGTAAAATATTTATTGTATCAATTTCATCGTGTTCTACTCGTGCGGTTGCCCATGCAAGTGCATTCTCTTTTATAAGAACTTCTACTTCTAAGCGTTTCTTTTCACTGAGTTTTTTTGAATCGTTTAATATCTCTATAGGGAAGTCATCGTTTAAAATTACCGCACCAGCTACCACAGGTCCTGCCAGAGGACCTCTACCCGCTTCATCCAAACCACAAACAAACACAATAAGCCTTCCCTACTCGCTAATAAGCGAAGTAAAACCTTTAAAGGTATTATTATACTGTGTAATGGAAGGTGAATTACCATCTATCCAAATGGCAGGATTCTGAACTTTTTGCATAGCACCAGTATTTTCAAAAGAAAAACTATTTTCTACAAGTGCAACATCTGAATTTATATACTCTATGCTACGACTAAAAGGGGCAATACCGGTAATTTGCGATTTTTTTACTATTGCTGAAGAACCAATAAAGCTCATTCCGATTGCATTTTCTGCAACAATAACAAGTCTGCTATTCTCAACTAAAACAGTAGAATCTGTAGCATTAATTCCAAGCCCATAGGCTAAGGTCTGAACAGTAATACCTGAATTAAATATTTGAACAGAGCTTCCTTCTAATACTAAAGCATTGCTGTTTACTCCACCATTAAGTATTATTTCGCAATTATCAAAATTGAGTGTAGCATTTTTTGCATGTAGAACATTGTTTTGTAAAGAAGTAGCACCAGTTGAATTAGATTGTTCAATTGTGCCACCATTTATTGACAAAAGAGCATTATGCACGTTCAATGTTTCGCCAGAAGCAAACATTAAACGAGAGTCATCTGATGCCTGTAAATAGGTATCTTTAGTAATATTCAATGTTGAAAGGTCTGAGAATACTCCATCAATAAAAATGTTTTGCGAATTTGTTGTATTTAGAATCGCTTCTACTTGTAAAAAATTTGTATATGGATCATCTATGGTTCCCTTTGCATTTGGATTAACTGCAGTTGACTTTTGAGTAACGTAATAATTATAAGGATCTACAACTGTTTTTAAACTTACAATATCACTAGTGTTTCCTGCAAAGTCCGAAGTAAAAGCATACACTTCGTAGGACTGAGCAAGCCCAGTATTATTTGTAAGATAAATATTTTCAGACGACAATACAGTAAAGTTTTCTTTATGTACCGAATCTGTTTGTAAATTTTTTAAGAATTCATTGGAAGAAAAACCTGTATTAGACATTTTTGGCTTTGGAATATAATAATGAACGGTATCGTTAGCTTGTATTGTTAGAGTTACAGCATCTCTTGAGTAGCCGGAATTATTTGATGTTGTAATAGTTGGTTTACTAGGTGCTATTTTATCTAATATAAAGGCACCTTGAATACTTCCATGCTTTATACCGTCAAAGTAAATATCAATAGAATCTGCAAAACCAAAAG
>CAZUPJ010000179.1:0-1441 GCA_964622185.1 uncultured Treponemataceae bacterium | reverse complement strand
CAATAGTGTCAATAAAACAGTCTGATGAAAGAAGTATTTCAGTACTTGATAATTCTTTACCAAAGGCATAACGGTAGTCAGGAATTGTTAATGTAACAGAATCATTTATTGCAGGAACAGTTGGAAGACCCAGCACTTCGGCTTTTTTTGGTAGCATAACAGTGGAAAAGCCTTGAGTTATATCGCCATCATGTTTTTTCCACTTTAATATTCTGTCTTTAGTTCTATCTACATAAATTCTACCCGATTTAGTTTGGCGTAAAGGCTCGTCATCTACCGAGTATACAACAGATCCACCCTCTACAAATGTAATATAATTCCAATTATCAATTTCAATCGGAGATAAAGGCTTTTGAATTATGTCGTCAAAGTGAGAGCTGTCTCCAATTTGAAGCACATATCTATACGGAATAGCACCATCATTAATAGTTAAAAGAATGTTTCTCTCAAAGTACATGTGCCCAGAAATTGAAAGAGTAGAACCCTCTGTATATGTTCCTGAATTTGACAAGCTGTATTGCACATTTTTTGGAATTTCAATAAAGTTATCATCATCAATAATAAGTGTTGGTTGACCTTGTGTTGTTTGAATATAAGAGGGTTGTTCTTGCACGTTTACGCTATAGGAAACCGTATAACTACTTACTTGATTTTCAGCATTAACAATTGAAATTTCAACTGTAACATCGCCAGCTAGCTCTAAAAGAACAGGATCATCGTACACAAAACCTGCTTCAAGAGGATTTCCTCCGTTAAGTGAATAATATGCATCATAATTTTCAGGTAAATTAAGCACAAGGCTTTGATAATTTGCCCAAACTCCTTTTGTTGGAGAAACAACAACTTCCTGTGAAACTAAAGAAACATGTATACACAGCAACAAAAGTAACACCAATAATATGCTTTTTGTAGATAATCTATTCATTTTCACGTGCATCCTCCAAACGCAAACAATTATGGCTAAGTTTTTATTCTAAGATATGAATTTTTTTATAAACTTCTCATTAGTTATTCTTATATAGTGGCTCTAAAATATCTCGCAATTCAGGGTCTGAGTTATAGTAATACTCTTCTCTTTCTGAAGCTGTTAAGCCAACTAATTCATGGTTTAGATAATGAAGCCAGTTATCATTTTCACGGTTCGGCATTTCAAATTTTCTACACCAATAGTCCGGCTGAATTGGAAGCTGCTCTTTTTGTTCGGTAAAGTATTTATAATCATGTACCGCCACTTTAATATCTTTACGTGGAACGCCTTTTTCCAAAATAACTTCAACTAGATGGTTTATTGTTTTTCCTGTGTCAAAAATATCATCGACCAAGAGCACCTTATCTCCAGGGCGTAAGTGATCGGGTGAATATGTCCATCCATCCACCATTACTTTCGAATTTTCTCTAATATCAGAATACGAGCGAGCTACAACGGCTGCAAAAAGTACCG
>CAZUPJ010000178.1:0-3601 GCA_964622185.1 uncultured Treponemataceae bacterium | reverse complement strand
GATTTAGTTGAAAAAGTTCAATACGAAATGGCGTACATGTATTATTATAACCCTAGAACTGGCACACCCGCCTGTGATTTCCCCAACCAAATTGATATGGAATTAAAAAAAGAGCGTTTGGCTAAACTCATAGATATGCAACGCGCAATTATTAATAAAATGTATCAAGAGCGTATTGGTAGAGTTGTAAAAGTAATTGCAGAAGGATATTCAAAAGACTCAAAAGCTGAACTAATAGGGCGCACGGAAGAAGATGCACACGTTGTATTTAAGGCAACCGAAGAATTTATAGGCAGTTTTGTTAATGTTCGCCTTGATGAGTTGCATGGAAATACATTCCGTGGTACAATGGTTTGAATGGAGGACATGTTTAAATGCCGTGGAAATTGATTTTATTTTTACTATGCCTTATTGCTACAACTTTCTTTATTGGCTTCAATCTTGAAAATACGTGTACAATTAATCTAATTTTTAAAACATATGAAAATGTGCCTATTTTTTTAGCAGTACTCATATCCTTTATGATGGGTGTAATTATTGCCTTTCTTTTTTCAATTGGAATAAGTATAACTAATGCAAGTAAAAAACAAAAAGCTATAAAAGAGCAAAGTCATGCAAAACAAGAAGCACAAAAAGAAACAGCACCTATTGGCACACCTCCAAGCAAAGAAAAAAAGGTAGATCAGCCCATAAAAAAAACACCACTTTTTTCAAAAAAAAGTGCATTATTTCAAAAAAAAGAACCAGAGCAAAAAGCTGAAAAAGAAGAACAAATAATCAATCTTGATGACAAGCAGGAATCAAAATGATAAAAAAACTTGGCTTAATATTACTTTTTGCATTACTTTCTTCAGGCACTTTTTCTCAAAGTAAAGTAAGTGATATAATTTCAGAAAGCTCTTCGACTGAAAATACTATTTCTGCATTAAAAAATCTCGTGCAAAATGGAAGCAAAGAGGAAAAATTTGAAGCGGCAGAAGTTCTAGCCTTGTTACAAGAACAATTCGGAGAGTATACCGATGCAAGCTTATATTATACAACAGCGGCATCTCTTGTTGGAACTCAAAGTGCAAAGGGACAAAACCTATTATTAGGAGCAGTTCGCTGTGCACTTTTGGTTGGGGATGTTTCAAGAGCAGATTTTTTACTCAGCACGGCTATTTCCGTAACAACAGACATGAATGCAAAGGCCACTGCCAATTTATATGCAGTATGGAGCTGGATAATAAAAGCAGAAAATAAAGAAGAACTTGAAGGACCAATAGGGGTTTTAAAATCATATGTAACACTTGATAGCATGAAGTCTGTAAGACCATCAATACTACTTATACTGTACCATCTTACAGACGAAAAAACTTGGGCAGAGCAACTCCAATTAGCGTATCCAAACTCCCCTGAAGCAGCTGTGAGCAAAGAAAATGCTAAAATGTATCCAAGCCCCTTTTGGTTTTTTTCAACAATAAAAAATTAAACACAAAAAAACTATCTATTTACTTGCTGCAACGTAATTTTTTGATTTACACTTGGTGCAATATGAGTCAACCCAATAGATGTAGGTAAAAGTATAATCTGCATCCCGCTGTTTTCTTGAGCTTCAATAATTTGGATTTTATAGAAGCCATTAAAAACATTCGAATCGGAAAAACTTTTAAACTGAAGAAACTCTTCATTGTAGACAGTCGAAACTGTATACGATCCAGTTTCAAGTGTATTTCCATTTTTTGCTGTAAACTCTGATTCAGAAAAAGTTAGCAAGTATCCATTATCTGCTTCCCATATTTTTCCAGAAGTTGTCTTTAACGTATCAGTCATTCTTTTTTCACTCTCTAATTCTGCTTGCAAATTTGTTTGAACGTTTACACTATCAATTTGTTGTTTTTTATAGTTTCCGTCCCACATAGTACTGGGAGACGCGATCATCGTTAGTGTATCTGTTGACTTCACTCGAATTTCATCAACAGAAATAAGGGTTAAGTCAACACGACGTAAAAGGTTTGGAATATTTTGGTTTGTAGCATAGATAAGTATACCATTAGTTCTTAAGATGCTGTTTTCCCAAACATAAATTTCAGCCGTATCTTGGTTTAAGAAAGTAATTGTCTTTTCAGGGTAGTTAAAAAAAAGATAAGATGAATTATTTGTGTCAGAAGTAGTTTTTAACCATGTTTCCGTTAGAAAAGTTCCAAAAGTTTTTTCCGTTCCATCCTGTATTTTTGCCAATTCTTGAGCATTAATATTTCTCCCAGAAATTCTCGTTTGACTTTTTTGAACATACTTTGATGTAACCTCATCCCAGTCGTACATAATTTGAAGCTGATCTAAAACTCCTTGTGAAACTGATGTATCGGAGGTATAAACCCAAATAGGAAAACTATTGCTGTTCTCAGAAGAAAAGGCATATGAATTACTACGTACTTCTTGATTTACAAAAATTGTCCCATCTGCACTCAGGTCTGCAATAAGTCGCAAATTTAATCCTGAATCATTATTGCGAGATAACCAAACTTGAAGAATTGATTCATTTGCTTGAGAATATCCATAAATTATTAAAGAATTTTCATGCGTCCCTGTAATATCTAATACATCAACAGAAAAAGTTCTCGTTTGTTGTATCTCTGTTTGAATTTCATAAGCACGCTCAAAAGTACCAAAAAGAGGGTTATATATACCAATAATTATTTTTATGTACGGGGACTCAGAGTTTTTTAAAGCTACTATTTGATCAACGTAGTTATCTTGGTTAAACTCTACTGATAATACTGTGACAACATTCTCATCTGGCAAAAGAGGAATAAGAACAGAAATATCTTCTCCACCAGAAAATAAATCACTTGTACTACTAGTATTCTGATCTCCTTGTGAAGACGAGGAAAACTGTTGTGTTTGTATATTAGCCTGGGCATTAGGAAATCTAATATTTTGCCTAATCATTAAAAACAAAACAACAAGAGCAATAAGAATAAACAACACTGTAGTCAATTTTTTCATACAAGACTACTATACATTGTTATGCTGTTTTTAACAAGACATTACCATAATTTTTTGATAAGTTTTTCTCCTAGTAACAAAACATAAAAATAAGAGAAAATAAACTTGAATCGATATACAAATATGAGTATACTGTAAAGTATAGTACGTACAAGAACACAATTTCATGCAAAGGTGAATACACTTTTGCAAACTGAGTACACGTATTAAAAGGAGATAAATATGAGCGAAAAAAAGACTATGAATTTTATAGATTTGAGAAGTGATACGGTCACTTGGCCGACTGAAGATATGAGAAAGGCTATGGCAAGTGCAGTTGTTGGAGATGATGTTTGGGGTGATGACCCAACTGTAATTGAACTTGAAAAACTTGCAGCCCGCATTGTTGGAACTGAGGCTGCTCTTTTTGTGCCATCAGGAACTATGGGAAACCAACTTGCTCTTTTAACACATTGCAAGCGCGGCGGTGAAGTGGTAATTGATGATGATTGTCATATAATTCAACACGAAGCAGGTGCGGGTGCTCTTATTTCTGGCGTTCAAATGAGATGCGTTACTGGAATTGAAAAAGATGGTAAAACAAATGTACTAGAGCCTTCAATGTTTGAAGCAA
>CAZUPJ010000177.1:0-3626 GCA_964622185.1 uncultured Treponemataceae bacterium | reverse complement strand
TAATCATAAGATTCCTCCATGGAATTGTAAATAGAATAACTCCCTGTTATTCTTTTGTGTTTATAAAAACAAGATCTCCGTCTTATCTTTAACGCTCACAGTGATTGTTAGTGTCTGTATCTTCAACGAAGATTATCAACTACATAACCATCATTTAATATATCGGAGGCCATATAAAAATTCTTTACACTTTTTTTTATTTTTATTGATTTATTTTTGATTATAATTTAGTTATATTTTGGTTGTAGTGATTTTACTGACAAAGACGGAATTTTAATTAACAATAAAGAAGTAATAATTAATAGGTTCAATACATATCAAAGAAAACCAAAATAATATTACCACAAAAAAATTTTCATGATACATTCAAATGTTTTTTTGAATGTTAACCGTATCATTATTAATTGAAAGCCCTATTCTCTAATAAGCATCAAACTGTGGGCTTGAAACTTTGGCATAAATTGCTTAAAACTTCCCGTTTCAAATTGAACAGTTATTACATAATCATCTTCGTCGCCAGAATCGCCCTTTGTAGAAGAAATATAGCCATAGCCCCAGTCATCATGGTATACACGAGTTCCCTTTGACCATCTTTGTGCAAGTTCACTTTTTTGAGAAGACTTTACACTCCCCGATTCACCAAAACCAAACTCAGCAGGTGCTTCGCCCATAATATCAATTGAACTTGCATCTATTTCATACAAGAAAGGACTTGGTGACATTCTATCAGTTTTTCCATACATTCGGCGCATTGCACAAGAGGTTATATACAGTTCATCCTTTGCCCTTGTTGCCCCAACATAAAAAAGGCGGCGTTCTTCTTCTATTTCATCATCATCTTTGCCATTTCTGGGGAAAATTCCCTTCTCTAATCCTGTCATTACAACACGTGGAAATTCTAAGCCTTTTGTATTATGAAGTGTAATAAGTGTAACCGCATCTCTATCCTGCTCTTCATCATTATCCGTTTCAAGCGTTCGGTCAAGTTCTATATGGTCAAGAAAATCTATTAAACCCTTTTGTGTTAAAGGATACAACACGGCAGAGTTTGCAAGTTCTTGCATATTGGATACCTTTTGAGTGCCAGCAATCTCGTCTTGAGCATTGTGATAGTCTATTAAGCCAGATTTTTGTGCGATACGTTCAATAAAAACTGATAAGCGTTCGGTTGCTTCAAATGCCTCATCCTTTTTTTCTTCAGTTGATTCATCACTTTCTTCAAACTGTTTTGTAAGCGAGGCACCTTCTTCTAAGTGTATAGAATCTCTAAGTTCATCTATTAAGTCTAAAAAATCTTGTAAGCCACTTTGGGCTTTTTTATTCATGCTCTTTAGACTATTTTTACAAGCTTCTAAAAGATTAGTTGAACTTCCTAAAAGCATATCGCCGTCTGCTTTAATAGTTTGCCGTGCAGCATCTACAATTTTATCTTGCGAAACTGATCCTATTCCTCTAGGCGGCTTATTAATAATGCGCCTAAATGCAATTTCGTCTTTAGGATTTGCAATTAATGATAAAAAGGCGAGTACATCTTTAATTTCTTCTCTATCGTAAAACTTTAAAGCACCAACAACCGTATAAGGAATTTTTTTGTGCAAAAACTCGCTTTCAAAACCAAGTGATTGTGCATTTGTTCTATAAAGTATAGCCCAATCTGAATAAGGGCATCCCTTTTCATACGCTTGTTGAATTAAATGAGCACAAAAATAAGTTTCTACATCTTGTGTTTCCATAAAAGCTAATATAGGCTTTTTTCCACCAGTTCGCACTGCTTGCAACGTTTTTCCTAAGCGACCTACATTCTTTTTTACAACATCGTCTGCAACTTGCAAAACTGGGGCTACTGAGCGATAGTTTTTTTCAAGCTTTACTATCTTTGTATTTGGAAAGTGATCTTGAAAGGTAAGAATATTTTGCACCTCTGCCCCGCGAAATTTATAAATAGATTGGTCATCATCCCCTACTACGCATACATAGGTTTGCTCTCCTGCCAGTTGTTGTAACAGCATAAATTGTGCAACGTTTGAATCCTGGTATTCATCAACCATTATTACTTTAAAGCGGTAATGCATTTGTTCTCTAATTTTTTCGTTTTGTTGCAAAATTAGCGTAGGTAGCATAATTAAATCGCCAAAGTCAACATTGCCTGTTTCTCTTAAACGCTCTTGGTAGATTGCATATAAATGAGGAAACTCAATGTCTGTACTAATATTTACAAGATTTGGCGAATCGGGTAATAAGCAATAATCTTTTGCTCTCGAAATGCCGTGTGCAACAAGCGATGCTTGCTGCCTTGTAAGGGATGTGCACTTTGTTAAAAGCGTTACCATATCATCGTCGTCATATACAGAAAAATTTGAACCAAGCCCTGCATGTTCTCCATAAAGGCGTAAAAACCATGAGCCAAATGAGTGAAACGTTCTAATTTGTGTATATGCTGCCCGAGGCACTAAAAGCCTAGCTCTTTCTGCCATTTCGGTTGCAGCTTTTTTTGTAAAGGTTACAGCTAGTATGTTTCTTGGATCACAATCTTTTTCTTTTATTAGATGTGCAATTTTTGTAGTGATTACCCGAGTTTTGCCTGAACCTGCACCAGCCAGTATTAACAAAGATCCACCTTCGTGAATGACCGCTTCCCTTTGCTCATCGTTTAGTATTG
Source organism: uncultured Treponemataceae bacterium (assembly GCA_964622185.1). Taxonomy (GTDB): domain Bacteria; phylum Spirochaetota; class Spirochaetia; order Treponematales; family Treponemataceae; genus CAYJFX01. The sequence continues at coordinate 967 of CAZUPJ010000177.1, read as the reverse complement.
AAAGATAATCAAGATTCGACATAGTTTCCTACCACGTCTACTCCGCGAACGCCAACAATTCGAACATTGATTACAGAACCTGGTTTTATTTTTTCATAAATATTTTTAATGTCTTCATCGTATCTAATAACGCAGGCACCATCTACTTCAGGTGCTTGAAACCAAGCACGCCCAAGAGCTAAACTTTCACCTTCTACCAATTCTTCTACTAAAATGCTATAGGTTTTTCCCACATGTGTTTGTAATTTTTCTTCGGTTATATGGCGTTGTACATTTTGCAACACTTCCACACGTGCCTTTGCAATTTTTGCAGCAACACGCTTTTTCATATCATAAGAAGTAGTTCCTTCTTCTCTACTGTACGAAAAACAGCCCGACCAATCAGGTTGTATTGTTTTTAAGAAGGTTTCAGTGTTTTTAGCAGCTGTATCTGTTTCACCAGGAAAGCCACATAAAAAAGTTGTGCGAATTGCAGCATTGGGCAATACGGTGCGAATATCGGTTACTAATGTTTCATATATTTTTTTGGAACCAACTCTATTCATTGCAAGTATTATATCGTCGTCGCCACTTTGAAATGGCATGTCAAAATAATGTAAAAAACGACTATCTTTTTGTATTATTGGTAAAATATCTCTAGGAAAATGATCGGGATGAATATATAAAAGGCGTATCCAAAAGTCACCTTGTAACTCAGATATTTTTTCCAATAAGGTTGCTAACGGACTTTTTCCGATCGTATTCCAATCAAACAATTTTTGTTGCTCAGGTGTAAAGTTTTCACTTCCAAAGGCTGCAATATCTTGCCCTAAAAGATTGAACTCAAAAAAGCCTTTTTCGTATAAATCTTTTATTTCATTCACAATTGAATCAACTGGGCGACTTCTTAAATGTCCCCTAATAAGAGGAATAGCACAAAAAGAGCAATAATTATCGCACCCTTCGGTTATTTTTATGTATGTACTTC
>CAZUPJ010000176.1:0-3653 GCA_964622185.1 uncultured Treponemataceae bacterium | reverse complement strand
ATTTGATCCATAAAGAATGTCATTACGCGGGGGGCAAATGCTTTCCAAAGAGACTTTACATGCTCTGAGTTCCAAGGGTTTCTTTTTTGCGGCATTGTAGAAGATCCCACTTGAGTTGATGAAAAATACTCGAAAACTTCGCCAATTTCACTTCGTTGTAGATTTCGCAAATCATCTGCAAGGTTTGCTATAACACCAAATGCAACATTACATTCGAGTAATAAACGTAAAAGATATTCTGGCTCTACAAGCTGAGTTGAATGCTCAGAGGGTTTTAACCCAAGATAGTCTAAGTATAATGCTTCAAAGGCTTCTGGATCTTTTACAATCATTGAAGGTGCATTATAAGCTCCAACAGGGCCTGCAAGTTTTCCTCGTAAGTCAGTTGAAAGTCTTTCGATTTCTAAAATTGATTTTCCAAGCCGGCTAACGTATTCTGCAATTGCAAACCCGAACGTAATAGGCACTGCGTGTTGTCCGTGCGTTCTTCCAACTTGTGGTGTATTTGCGTCGCGCTCTGCAATGGAACACAGTTCTTTCTCAAGACTTTTTAATATTGGAAGAATCGCTTGTTGTACACAATCTCGAACACGAACTGATAAAGCTGTATCTAAAATATCAACACTGGTAGCCCCTAGATGTACAAAAGGCTGAATACTTTCCGGCAGCATTGATTGTAATACGTTTACCAGAGCTCTAATATTATGATGTGTCTTTTTTTCCTCTTCATACACTTTTGCAGGATCTATTGTCCAAGAAACAGTATCAAGTTCTTCTTCAAGTTCTTTTGTAAGCATTCCACGCGTTTGTAAATGTGCTTTTATGAGGGCAATTTCTGCCTTTGCACAAGAAATAACGGCTGCTTGCTCAGAAATGTAAGAAGAGAGTGAGTCAAAAACATCGGCTTCTGACAATGAGTAGCGATGATCCAGTGGGGAAATGTTTAAAAAAATACTTCTCGAATCCATAAGTTACCTTCTATAAATTAAATTATTCTAAATTATCAACTTCGCTTACCAATGCTTGGTACAGCGTAATAACATCATTATTTGCTCGTTGTAAAGATGCTACCAAACGGCTTCCAATACGATACAGTGATTTATACCCAAAATATGGAACCCTTTCACAAAGTTCAAGATAGGAACTTCCCGAAATCATAAAGGTTTTACATGGAGTTAGCGCTACGACAGAGGCACTTCGCTGTGAATGGTTAATTAATGCCATTTCGCCAAAAAAAACATTAAACTCTGCATTTAAGTTTACAACTGCAAAACGTTCATTTTGAAGCGTGTTGCGCATTACTTGTACACTGCCCTCTGCAAGAATGTGTAACGAATCCCCATAATCACCTTCATTAATTATAACACTACCTGCTTCAAAAGTTTCAAGGGACATTATGGAACATATTTCGTTTAATATTTCATCATTTTTTTTTGTTTTATCGGCAAAGTCTGAAAATATTTCTATCTTACGAAGTCGTTCTAATAATTCGGGAGTGCTATCCATTGTTTTCCTCCGCAGCTAGTTTTTCACCCATAATGTGATCGCCGTAAATAAATATACCTTTTGTATGGTCTTTTATTATATAATCGTCGTTTGGAACCAACACAGGCTCGTTACTTTTAAGTGTTTTTATTTTTTTAAGATTATCAACGATTTGTTTCATATTAGGGTTTTTTTGAGCATCATCAAGTGCTTCGCGTCGACGATGATAAAAGTTTCCAGTATTTTCCAAAAGCCCAATTAAAATTTTATTTGAACCAGATAAGGATCTTCGATATTCGGAGTATGTTTTACCAATAAATGACTTTCCAATATCATCAATAACGAGGCCTTTGCCTGACACTTCTGGCAAAAGATATTTTAACACATGACTAAGCCCAATACCACTCGATGCCGAAACAAGTAAACTTCTCTCATAATCACTTGTTAAAATTATTTCGTCACAATGAGCCCCTTGTAGATGCCTTTCAAAACCTGGATCTATTAATTCTACTACACGATAAATTTTCGGATTTAATGCTGCAATAGTAAGGGTTGCCAATACGGTGCGAGAGTCCATTTCCAATTGCGAAAATTTTTGTGAATAATCGGCTAAAAGAAGTACTCGTTCTGCAGTTTTTATATTCGCCATTAACAGCGTTGCCTCTTGAGTGTAATCGCCGTTAATGTAATTTATATCTTTGTACTGCTCATGGGAGCGAAGATTTTCGATATGTTCTGCGGGGGCAGTATTTACTAAAACTATTTTATCCAATGTTATATTAGGGTTTGAGTTTAAAATACCTTCCAGTATTTTTTCAAATCCATATTTCCAACCGCAAATAATAAAGTGATTTGAAATTTTTTTCAATTTTACACGCCCCCTATCCCTTTTTAATTGTCTATCAAAAAGTACTGATGCAACTTTACCACTGACACCGGCAAATGCTATAACACCAAACAATAACAGTAATATGCCAAATACTCGCCCTAAAACAGTATTGGGTGAAATGTCACCGTATCCTACAGTGGTTACGGTTACAAGCGAAAACCAAATAACGTCAAAAAAGCTTGTTATATTTTCATTGGAACCTTTTTCAGCAGAATATATAAGTATCATAATAACAAAAAACACACCTATAAGTAAAAGCGTGTAAATAAAGAATTGATCATAGATGATACTTTTAAAAGATTTTTTTACCTTTTTAAAAAGTGTTAAGCTTTTTGAGGAAGCAGAATTATTTTTTGCTGAAGGTAAAAAAGATTTCGCCATAATACCATTGTACGATAGATTTTAAAAATCTTCAAGTGGGCGTAAAATTTATTTTTTTAGCTCAAAAATAAAAAAAGACTGATTCTTTTTGCCTAGAAATCAGTCTTTTTTGAAAACTATTTTATCAATTTTCCAACTTTGGTAAGTCCATCAATTTTGCTTGCACCATGAGGAGCTCGTTTAATTGCACTTGTAATATCAGTTCCTGCCATTTGTCCGCCATGCGAACCTTCCTTCCATTTTGGATGGTCGGTTACATCATATACATATCCATCATATGCTATGTAAGCATTCATTCCATTTTTTCCGTTATATTGTGCAAGTTCTTGCACGGTAAATTCTTCCATTTTTTCAGAAGCACCAGATTCTGCGTCTACAGAAAATGCAAAAGAGAACACGCTTAGTAAAACAACTAGTAACAAAATAATTTTTTTCATTTTAAACCCTTTTGAGTAACCATACTCTGTTGTGAATAATAAACATTAACAATGTTTTATAAAATATCTACAATAAGTTTAAGACGAGATGTACTTTTTGTCAATATAAAAATGGATTAAAATAAATGCACTGTGATAAGGTCACTTTATAGGATGGCGTATAACTGTCTTTAGCTTGCTTTGCTCAACCTTTCTGGGATCACTCAAGTATATTTCATGGTGCATTCTAGAATCGCTTAGGTCAATTTTATAGCCTTGCTCTTTAGCAAACTCAGCCATTTTAGCAGTTGTTATAGGTTCATTATCAAATGGGCCAATGTGCATACACTGCACACAAAGGCCTTCTTGGTAAGTAAAAAACTCTACTTTAGAGTAATCTTGCTTTTTCTTTTTTGTTGCAGTTTCTATTGCCCAATCGAAGTCTTTTTTTGTTATAAAATCGGGAAGTCGAATAACAGAAA
>CAZUPJ010000175.1:0-3672 GCA_964622185.1 uncultured Treponemataceae bacterium | reverse complement strand
GTTGAAACCAAAAAAAACAGAATAAGTTGAAAAACAACATCAATCATAGGTATAAGGTCAACCTGCGTTCCTACTCTTTTAGTCCGTCTTCGAATCATTTCATTTTTCCTTGTATTCTCATCGTAAAATCTGATACTTCTGCTTCCATAGCTAAAATTATTTTGTTTGCCTTATTTGCAAGGTAATTATGAAAAATAATTGCAGGAATAGATACCGCAAGCCCTGATGCAGTTGTAACAAGAGCTTCAGAAATTGCTCCTGCCAATATAGCAGGGTTTCCCATAGTACCTGCGTCACCCAAAACTCCAAAGGCTCCAATATTCCCAGTTACTGTTCCCAAAAGCCCCAAAAGGGTTGATATATTAGCAATGGTACCCAAAGAGGTTAAAAACCTTTCTAGTTGAGGAATTTGACGGGCCATTTCACTCGTTGCAATTTCTTTTATGTCATCCGAAGCATAGTCTTTGCACTGTATAAGTTTTTTTAATACATTTGATGCAGGTGTTTGTGTGTTCGAACATAAGTTTTCGGCAGCAGTAAAATCTTTTTTAGACAATAATACATGAATATTGTTGTACAAGGCATCATCCATTTTAGATAACTTTACAAAATATAGCAATCTTTCAATAATAATAAAAGTTGCACCAAAGGCACACAGAAAAATGGGAATCATCAATATTCCACCACTTTTTAATACTTCGAACATTTCTACTCCTATAAAAAGACAATGAAAAAACATCAGTTTTTGAAATTGTCTTTTTTCACGTCATATTCACAACTTCTATTGTGAATATGACATACTATTTTATGTTTGCTATGCAAACCTTAAAAATGAATAGAGAGGCACTGTATTTGCCTCGATATTCATTAATTCTCCTATAATTTTATTTTTGCAAATAAGCCTATGTATCCAGTATCAGTTACATATTCACCTGCAAACATTCTATCTTTTCCTGTTACTAGTTTTACAAAGTCTTCCACTTGCAATTCAACAGTAATTGCAGAAGTTGCATTAATAAACAATGTAAGATCAAGAATAGGTATATAATCTTCAAATAGCGTTTCTGTAAGTGTAAGTTGGGCACCAAAAAAATTATCTTTAGAAATAGCAGAGGCAGAGACATATAATTCATGTTCATGTTCATCAACAAGCACATCAAGCCAAGAAGCATTCCAACCAGTTAATAACCCAAATATACCATAATTTGAGCCAAAAGCGATATTAGTTTTTAGCTGAAATACATCACAAATTTGCATAGGATATAACCCGCTGTGAAGGTTTCCAAAATCAACATCATACATTGGTTGGAATACCCCCTGATTAAATGCAGTTTTTTCAAGATTTATTCCGGCTTGCAAGGTAGAATTCTCGAGTAAGGGTAATGTAAGTGCAAAGTTTTAAAACCAAGTAGCTTCTTCATGTATCGTTTGGGGGAACATGGCAAATGGATATTTTTTTTGTATATTGGCATAGTCCACTTGCGTAGAACTCATTCCAAGAGAAAAGTTAATATCTAAAGATGACGTGTTATAATCAATAAAAATTGAAAAAGGCAACAATACTGGTACACTTACATTTTTTTCATATAGTAATCCAATATCACCCCCGAGTAAAAGTTCCTCTGTTAGATAACTTTCAATATTTGCGTTAAGAAAAACTCTGTGTGCATATAATTTGTCGAGCATCGAATACTGATATTCTGTTAAAACATCAAAGTCTATACGACTTAGATCTTTTCCAAACGAAAACCCCACGTTTGTATCATAATATATTCCACTCTCCTGTTCCATAGTAACATTTTCATTTAAAAGTCCGAGATAACGGTTTGCCCATTCTCCACCTACACTCATATGTATGTGCCACAAAGAAGGAAACTCAACTGAAAACATGGCTTTTCCATTAATGCCATTATGAACACTTTGGTAAAAAAGCGGACTCTTATTTTGTAACCCCACAGAAGCTTGTTCATAACCACTTTTTACTTTTAAAGAATACATATCATTAAAATGTATTGCTGTTTCGCCTGATAAAGAAGTATTACTTTGTGTATATCCATCAGATGCACGATGAGAACCAAGCCCAGTTTGAGAAAAATGTGAAAATTGAATACTAAATGGATTAGTTTTATTGTACCCCGTCAAAAAAAGATCTCCTAAAAAAAATCCAGGAAAACCGCCACCAACTACACCCTCTATAAAAAAGAACTCATCGTTTTGTTTTTTGTCTTCTTCCTCTACTGGAATGTCCAAAGCTCCACTTATTTCAGGTAAATCAAGCGTTAATAAGAAATCTGTTTCAGTTACCGGAAGTATTTGAGTAAAATCAGGAATTGCATCCTCTTCGATTGAAGCACTTTCTAAATCAATAGCTGTGCTTACATCAGGTATAGCAATAGATTCTTCTTTCTCATTATTTTCTTGCGAAGTCATAAAAACACTTACAAGGCTTAACGCAAAACATATCGATATTTTTTTTATTCCCATTATTTACACTCCTAAAAACATATTAGCACGCATAACACCCTCAAAAAACTGAATTTTTAGAAGACTTTATAGCATTTTACTCAGTTATATTTAATAGTATACTTGCCCTATTATACCAAACACTATCATTATATACTTTTCCCATCTGTTCATACACAGCATATGCATCAGCACTCTTCCCTGCACAATCAAAGGCTTCAATCGCACTGTACAATGACTTAGACATTAGTTCTGACTCTGCACTAAAAGAAGTTAGTACTTCTACTTTTTGCAAATAATGGCGTGCCGCTTGTTCACATTGTCCTCTTCCACGTTCTATTTTCCCCAGCAAATCCAAAACATTTGCATACAATTCATATTCCGAGAAATTTGATAGCAGCTTTGAACTTATATCGTTTAATATATCAAGAGCCTGCAATCCGTTGTCTTCATTCTGAACATACAGCAAAGCTAATTCATACCCTAGTATGCGCCCACTAGGAGTTTCATTTTCTCCTGCATTTTGCCAATCAAAGATTTTATGTGCTATATCTTCATCTACACCCTCAATGAGAACTGATAGCTCTTGAATATGATTTTCTAAATTAGACGAAGTAAAATCAATTGGGTATTCGGTTTTAGCAAGATGTGCATAATCTAAAGCTACATCATATTCACGCAAATTTCTGTGCAATAGCACAAGCTGATTTATTGAAGAAAAGCGATAACTGCTATTTTTGTATCTATTTGTTAAATCTGTATGCAAAAGAATAGAACCCTGTACATCATTTTGATACCTTCTACTTTCAGCTTCATAATATAATGCTGAGTCTGTGTATGTTCCACTAGTATATCTAAACCTAAAATCTCTGAACAGGCTTTCTGCTTCTAAGTAATCTTCTGCAAAAAAGTACAATTCACCCCTTTTAAATGCAGCCTCACGAGTTAAGTTTTCATATGGAAACCTGGAAATAATTTTTTCAAGCTCACTGTCTGCAGCCTGCAACCGCCCCATATCTGCATACGTTTGTGCCAAAAGTAATCTGGAAGAAATGCTGGCTACTTCAGTTGAATTCGAATATTCTTGTAGTAAGCGATTTGCAAGGGCATATTCCTTATCATCAACATACAAAGAGGCTGCAAACATTATAGAAGTTTGGCGTTGCGAACTTGTTTTTGATGCTTGAATTGCACTAAGACTATATTCAA
>CAZUPJ010000174.1:0-3674 GCA_964622185.1 uncultured Treponemataceae bacterium | reverse complement strand
CTTCTTGGCAAAAAATCATGTTCTTAAATGTGCAAGAATTTTCACATTTATAACTGTATATATTATTGCACTATTTTGAAACGTTTTCAAGTGCTGATTTGAAAATTTCTAAGCCTTTTTTTATTTCTGTTAAAGTAATTACAAGCGGTGGTAAAAAGCGTACCGTATTAATGCCTGCGGTAGAAATACAAAGACCTTTACTTAAACATTCTTTTTGCACATCTCCAGCACTTTGTTCTATGTCTAGTCCAATCATTAAACCTTTGCCTCTAATATTTTTAACGCACGAAAGATTCCAACTTGTAATTTCTTGGCGTATGTATTCGCCCATATTTGTAACATTTTGCAAAAAGTCTGTTTTATTTACTTCTTCAAGTATTGTAAGAGCTGCAGCACATGCAAGGGGGTTTCCTCCAAAAGTGGATTGATGGTCGCCTGCAACAAAAGTATCTTTTAGACATCCTCTATACATACAAGCACCCATTGGAACACCACCAGCAATACCTTTTGCAAGGGTTACAATTTCAGCCTCTATGCCTAAGTCATCACTTGCTAAAAAAGTGCCTGTTCTACCGATTCCTGTTTGTACTTCATCTGCAATAATTACAGCCCCAACAGCGCGGGCAAGTTTTGCTGCTTCTTTTGCCCATTCTTTTTCAACAAGGTTCACTCCGCCTTCGCCTTGTACGCATTCTATCATAAGTGCACAAACACTGTCATCGAAGGCAGTGTGCAAAGCTTCAAAGTCGTTTGCTTTTATGACTTTAAAGCAATCTACATATGGGGCAAAGCAATCGGGGTGAAATTTATCTTGTCCTGTGGCACTTAATGTTGCCATGGTGCGCCCGTGAAACGAGCTTTCAAGTGTGACAATTGTTTTTTTATTTTTCCCGCCTGTTTGAAAACCATGTTTTCTTGCAAGTTTAATGGCCGCTTCGTTTGCTTCTGCTCCTGAATTACAAAAATATACCTTGTCAAATTTTGTTTCTTGTAAAAGTTTTTCAGAATATTCTAAACCTTTGTCTGAATTATAATAATTTGAAATGTGTATTTGATTTTGAACTTGTTCTATAATTGTTTTAGTTAGCTTTGGATGGTTATGCCCTAAACAGTTTACCCCAATTCCAGACACAAAGTCTATGTATTCTTTACCGTTTATATCTTTTAGCGTAGAGCCATTTCCTGAGGCAAATGCTACATCAAAGCTTCCAAAATTATTTGTTATATTTCCTGCCATACTTTTATCCTTTTTTTTGATATTACTATTTACAGTCTTCTATGTTTTGTTAAAAGACTGTAAATAGTTTCCATTATCAACTAGAGTTTTCTTTAAAATCAATTCTCAGCCTATCTACTTTAATAATGCAAAAGAATAGAGACGCGAAGTCTTGCTGAGTGAGCGTAGCGAATCAGCTAGGACTGAGACGGCCTATTGCTTTTGCATATATTTACATACTTTTTACAGGGCTGGGAATTGTAACCTCTTCGTCCATTAACATTGTGCCAACACCACGGTCGCTAAACATTTCGATTAAAAGGGAATGAGGTACGCGTCCGTCAATTATGTGGGTGCGTTTTACACCGCCGTTTAGGGCTTCTAAGCAGCATTCAATTTTTGGAATCATTCCGCTAGAAATAATACCCGTAGCAATCATAGAAGGAATTGCTTGCTTTGTAATTCGGTGTATTAGACTTGATGAATCATTCACATCTCGCAAGACCCCTGGTACATTTGTTAACTGCACAAATTTTTCTGCTTTTAATGCTACAGCAATTTTTGCTGCAGCTGTATCAGCATTAATGTTATAACGTTCAATATCCCCGTTTTCTCCAAGCGCAATTGTAGAAATTACGGGAATAAAATCTTGGTCAAGTAGGGTATGTATGATGCTAGGCTCAACTTCAGTAACTTCACCAACAAAGCCAAGGTCTTCGGTGGTTTCAATTTTTTTTGCTCGTAGCAACCCTGAGTCTACACCGCACAAACCGACAGCTTTTCCTCCTTGTTGTAAAAGGATTCCAACAATGTCTTTATTAAGTTTTCCAGCCAACACCATTTGAACAATTTCCATAGTTTCGCCGTCGGTTGCTCTGAGTCCATTTATAAACTTTGGCTCTTTTCCAACCTTGTCGAGCATGTTATTTATTTCAGGCCCACCGCCATGCACAAGAACCACTTTAATACCTATAGTATTTAAAAGAACAATGTCTTGCATAACGGCATTTTTTAACTCTTCGTTAAGCATTGCGTTTCCGCCGTATTTTACAACAACAATTTTTCCAACCCATTGTTTAAAGTAGGGAAGGGCTTGCACCAAAACTTCTGACCATTCGGCGTTGTGTAATGTTTTTTCTGAGTTTTCCATTATGTTCTATAATCTCCGTTTATGGTTACGTAATCATGTGTTAAGTCGCACCCCCATGCAGTACCGCAAGCACTCCCATCTTTTAGTTCTACCAAAATATGAACTTCATCTTCCTCTAAAATAGTTTTTGCGGTTCCCTCATCAAAGTTAAGTGGAACGCCTGTATCAAATAGTTTTATTGAACCTGCAGTGCTCATAAAGGTAACAGAAGCTTTTTCTGGGTCAAAGTTTTCGCCTGAGTAGCCGAGTGCACAAAGCACTCTTCCCCAGTTTGCGTCTTTTCCAAAAAAAGCAGCTTTTACAAGGCTTGATGAAATAACAGATTTTGCAAGGTTGCGTGCAGTCTTTACGTCAAAGGCTCCTGTTACGGTGCATTCAAGCAAGTGTTCAGCTCCTTCTCCATCTGCTGCAATGCGTTTTGCCATTTCGGTGTTGATTGTATTAAGGGCATCTAAAAACGCATAGTAATCATCGCCTGCTTGTGAAATAAGTTCATTTTCTGCCATGCCGTTTGCAAGAATCAGGAGGGTGTCGTTCGTGCTTGTGTCTCCATCGACAGATACACAATTGTATGTGCTCTCGCTACTTTCTTTGAGAGCTTGTGAAAGCATTTCACTTGTTATGGCACAGTCGGTTGTAATAAATCCAAGCATTGTTCCCATGTTTATGTGAATCATTCCAGAGCCCTTTGCCATTGTTCCAAATCGCACGGTTTTTCCGCCAATGGTTGTTTCTATAGAACATTCTTTAAATCGTGTATCGGTTGTCATAATGGCTTCGCGGGCAAAAATGTTACCTTCTTTTGATAATCCTTGCACAAGGGTTGGAACGGCAGCTTCTACAAGATCTATCGGTAACTGTTTTCCAATAACGCCCGTTGAGCATACTAAGACTTGGTTTTCAGTAATGGTATCAATATTTTTTGCAACAGCAGCACACATTTTTTTAGCAGCTAGTGCACCTTGTTCTCCAGTGCAGGCATTAGCGTTTCCTGAATTTACAATAACTGCCCGAATAATGTCTTTTGATTCTTGAACCCTATTTTTGCAAAGTTTTACTGGCTCCGCTTGCACTTTGTTTTTAGTGAATACACCCGCAACAGTGCAGCTGGCTTTAGATAAAATAAGGGCTGTGTCGCCCTTTGTGTGTTCATCTATATTGTACGATTCTGGCTTTTTGCCTTTTTTTATTCCTGCATACACGGCGTTTGAAGTAAAACCGATTGGAGCACAAACTCCACCTTTTATGAATTGCATAATTATACACCTTTTGTAAATAAATATGCATAATTATACTACGAAAAGGGAA
>CAZUPJ010000173.1:0-3701 GCA_964622185.1 uncultured Treponemataceae bacterium | reverse complement strand
AGTTATAAATGTGAAAATTCTTGCACATTTAAGAACATGATTTTTTGCCAAGAAGGTTCTCATGAAAAATGATAAATCACTTACAATAAAAAAATTTTTTCTGCGATATTCAATTATTTGTCTACTTTTTTTTATTGTAATTATTCTGTGTTTTGTGGACACGAGCTTAGTTTCATTTAGAAATATTCGCAATATTTTTTCCGATGCAACACCAGTTTTTCTATTTTCAATGGGAATGGCACTCTGTCTTTTCCTTGGAAATGTTAATTTATCTGCGGGATCAACTGCATCTCTAGCAGGAATAATAGCAGGTTCACTTGTTCAGCGTTTGGATACAGCAGGAAGAATTTTCCCTGTATTACCTGTTTTCCCTGCATATATTGTAATTCCACTTATTGTAGCATTATTTTACGTACTTGGAGTACTTTGCAGTATTTTCCAAAATAAAACAAAAATAACACTTTGGTTCTTATCCCTCGCTATTGCATCTATTTTTACAGGAATTTCATTTTTATACATCAGTAACCCAGAAACGTATGTTACCCAAATTACAGGATTTTCAAACCAATTTTTACAGTTTGGTATTGGCTACATCGGAGCAAATCAAACCTATTCTATTCCGGTAACACTTATCACTTCAATTATTGTAATTGCCGGAACATGTTTTTTTCTACGATACAAAAATATTGAAATAATCACAAAGGATGTAAAAAATCAAATTACACCAGAAAAACAACAAACCTTGTTTGCCTGTTCGATGGCACTATTTGCACTTGCAGGAATGATGCTCACAGCAAGAAATGGAGTAGCCAGCCCAACATTTGGAATTGATAATACTCTTGATGCTATTACAATTTGTCTTATAGCAGGATTTTCTCTCACTGGAAAACATGGAAGTCTATGGGCTGTATTCATTGCCTCAATTGCATACATAGCTCTCATATATTGCATTACATTTATAGGATTAAATCAATACGTAGCGTACATAATAAAAGGCATTCTATTAATTTGGGCAGTAATACTGGAAAAACGCATTTACGAAAAAGAAGAAAAAGCACTACACGAATAATATTTTTCTATAGGAGGAACTATGACATTCGAATTAAAACAAAACTTGCTATTAGGAACAGCAACCGCAGCAACTCAAATTGAAGGCGGAGACACAAACAATAGCTGGTATGAATGGGCAAAACTTCCTGGGAAAATTGCCGATGGAACAAGCCCAGTCCGTGCAGTTGACCACTACAAAAAAGTAAAACAAGACACAGAACTTATGGCTAAAATGGGAATGCAAATATACCGCCTTGGCTTAGAGTGGAGCCGCATAGAAGTTGAACAAGGGAAATTTGATAAAAAAGCAATAGAACATTATCGAAATGAAATACAGCTCCTTTTGGATAAAGGAATAAAACCACTTGTTACACTCCACCACTTTACAAATCCAACATGGTTTGAAAACATGGGCGCCTTTGAGCACGAAAAGTCTCCTGAAATTTTTCTAAACTTTGTACGCTATGCGGTTGAAAACTTGTGCGATTTAGTAGGCGATTGGATTACCATAAATGAGCCAAACGTATATGCGGTAAATGGATACATTTTTGGAACATGGCCTCCTGGGAAAAAAGGCGACATTAAAGCACTCACAAAAGTGTACACAAATTTTTCTGCTTGCCATATTGCCACCTACAAAGAAATTCATCGCCTTCGACAAGAAGCAGGCTTTGAAGCAAATTCCACAAAAGTAAGTTTTGCAAACCATATGAGAGTTTTTAAGCCGTTAAAAGCGTGGAACCCACTACACCTTGCCTCAAACAAATTTATGAAATATTCATTCCAAGATGCATTAACACATGCAATGATGACGGGAAAAACGTCTTGGCCAGTAAACAAGTTACCATTAACGGTATCTGATGTACCCATAACAGAAGGTCGCTATTACGATTTTATAGGACTCAATTATTACACACGAGATGCAATTGTAACAGGAAAACAAGCCCTATTTCCAAACGTTCCTGTTAATGATTTAGACTGGGACATTTATCCAAACGGACTTGTTGAATTAAGCGAAGAATTATACAAAAAATATGTAGCCCCCATTTGGGTAACAGAAAATGGAACATGCGATAATACCGACGCCTTTAGAAGTAAATACGTTTACGAACATTTAAAAGTAATAAGTGAATCACCGTTACCGTTTGAACGATACTACCACTGGTCGTTTACCGACAACTTTGAATGGGCAGAAGGCGAAGAATCTCGCTTTGGGCTAGTACATGTAGATTATGAAACACAAAAACGTACTATTAAAAAGAGCGGCAACTTCTACTCAGAAATAATAAAAAACCAAGGCGTCACTCAAGAAATGTTTGACAAGTATGTAAAAGACGAAACATACAATTATAAAGGTTTGTAAGGTTAGTATTTGGGCGTTCCCCACCTACGGCGGGTCGTGCTTTGCGGCCTTCCGCTATCGCTTCATTCGAGCCCTCAGGCTCGAACGCCTACGGCGGGCCTACAATCACTAACGCAAAAATGTAGCTGAAAATTATTTTCAGTCCTTGTTTTTCCTTTTTTCTGTGGTATAATTTTTCGGATACCTATACAAAAAAAGGAAGAAAAATCTATGAATATAAAAAATCTCACCGTGCTAGTAGTAAGTATATTTGTATTATTGTGTACATCGTGCCAAGAAATACCAGGCACAACACCAACGGAACCTTCCATACCTACTACAACATCTTCTGTTTTAAACATCTATTTTAATAATGGCGTTATTACCGACACAGCCATTACGCATACAAAATATGATAACACAACAGAAATTTTAGAACCCTCCGCCCTTGATGGTCAAAGCGTATCAAACATTACAGTAGCTTCTATTACATCGCTTGGGCTTAATGCAACTATTCCTGTTACCGTAAACCTAATCGACTCTGATAAATCAACAAACGAAGAACTTTCTTTTGTAACTGCTTTAAAAACCTCTTTTACTGGAACAAAATTTTCATTAACGGTTGACGCAACGCAAATTGTGACACTGAAATCTCCCATAAATGCTGACCGTCAAAATCATTCTGACGGTGACTACGTATTAAACCCACAAATATCAAATTCTTTTATTTTTACTGCACGTGATTTGTCAGGTACACCTTTTATTAATGCTGGAACAGAAGTATTCTATCGAATATATGCCAACCAAGTAGACTTACAGATTGATTCAGAAAGAATAAACGATTCTAACGATGAAAATACAAATTCAGGTTTTAGACAGTTAGATAGTTTAGGTTATAAAAAAATGGAATCAACTGCAGGAGGGCAAGCGCCTTTAATAAGCTCGGATGGAGGTTCAGTTGTTATTACTCTTTCAAATACAAATAGTGAAAGTGCTGGTATTATACCATCAGGAACTGTTCCGCAACGCTGGGATAATAGCTATTTTAATTTTGACCCAGATAATGTACGAAATAGAGATGAGTATGCATTAGCTACATATGGTGATGCGGACTTTGAAAGTGCAAGTTCCACCGACTATCAGTATGTAAATGCTTATGCAGTTTCAACTGGGCTAGATCCAACATCGTATACGCCGGTTCAAAGTGAACTTTTGTCACTTGGATTTTTATATTATGATGTTAAATAGATTTAATATACAATACTTTTTATTGCATCTAATAAATTAGAATACTCTGTAAAACTCTGAA
>CAZUPJ010000172.1:0-3719 GCA_964622185.1 uncultured Treponemataceae bacterium | reverse complement strand
GAAGCGACTAATTCATCGATGGAATAAGATTTTCGTATCTCTTGTATAAATTCGTTAACAATTGAAGTTAATCCAGTTTCTAAATCTTTTTTGTGCAAGTAGGATGACCAATAATCTGAAAACTTACCTGCTCCAAAAAATGCTAGTGTAAAAATAACAATACTTGAAAAAGCTATGAATGAAATATTTTCAAATCCTGTATCAATATTATAGGCAAACATCATCGCAATTACGATTGATAGGAAAAACAAAAGAGAGTATGTAATAGAAATAATATAGATTCGTCTTTTTGTAATCATGGTCTAAAAAATCATCGGCACTAACAGTATAAAAAAAATAGTGCCGACTATATATTTATTCTTATCCTTTTACTGCACCTGCGGTAAGACCCTTTATAAAGTTTTTTGACATACTTAAATATAAAAGCAATACAGGGATTGATGATAATGTTAACACTGCTAAAATTCTAGACCAGTCTGTCATGTACTGACCAAAAAGCCGTGTTACTCCTAAAAGAAGCGTTTTATGGTTGTCATCATTGATAAAAAGAAGAGGGAACCATAAGTCATTCCAAAATGGTACTAAATTATAAATAGCTACTGTTGCTAACGCAGGACGCAAGAGAGGCATAATTATTATCCAAAACACTTTAGATCGTTTTGCCCCATCAATTATTGCAGCCTCTGTTAAGTCTGAAGGAATACTTCTAATAAATTCAGAAAGGATAAATACCGAGATAGGGATTCCCATTGCGATATATATTGGGAATAAACCCCAAACGGTATTTAAAAGGCCTAATCCTTTAATCATTTGTAAAAGCCTAATACTACCTATTTTTATTGGCAACATCATGCCTGCAATAAAAAAGAAATAGGCGTATTTTGAAAATCTTGTTTTCCAATTTACAATAGCGTAAGAAGCCCAAGCACCAAATAAAAGAACAAGAGCAAGTGACACTACTGTTACAAATAGTGAATTTCTAAAGTATAAAAAGAAATCCCCATCTCTTATTACAGAAATATAGCTTTCAAAGTTCCATTCTTTGGGAAGACCAAAAGGGTCTGCATAAATATCAAACTTAAACTTAAAGGAGTTTACAAGCATCGTCCAAATCGGAAACAACACTAAAACAGTCCAAATGCTCAAAACAATGTAAGATAATGTATGGTTAGTTTTGATTTTAATTTTCATACCCTACCCCTTATCTGTTGTTCTTGTAACACGAAGAATTATTCCAACACCTATCATCAACATAAAAAAAGTTACGGTTGCAATGGTGGCTCCCATTCCAGGGTTAGGAATACCAACAGGGTGTTGACCCGCAATACCTACTCTGTAAAAAAGTGTACCGATAAGGTCGGTTGAATATTGAGGGGCACCGTTTACATTTTCCATTGCAAACACAACGTCAAATGCATTAAAGTTATTTACAAATGTAAGAATGGCAACCATCCCTAAAACAGGTTTAATAAGAGGTAGTTTTATATATAAGATTTTTTGCCAAGCAGAACAACCTGCTATATCAGCTGCTTCAAAGAGATCGTCAGAAATTCCTTGAAGTCCTGCTAAAAACATCATTGTTGGAATACCAACCCATTGCCAGGATGAAACGAGAGAAACTGCTGTTAATGCATACTGCTCATCTCCTAACCATGGTTGTACAAATTGTTCTAAGCCTATTGCATTTAGGAAGAGAGGAAGTGCTCCCCACTGTGGATTTAAAATTAATTTCCATAAATAACCAGTAACTAGGATTGCCAAAGTTACAGGGATAAAAATTATTGTTTGATAAAATTTTACAGCTTTCATCCCTTTGGAACTAAGCATAAGTGCAAATACGAGTCCAAGTACATTTTGAACTACTATATGTATAAAGAAAAAATACCATGTGTTTTTAAAAGCACCCCAATATCTTTCAGAATATACAGGATTTGTAAAAAGCTCCACATAATTTTTGAAGCCAACAAAAGCATTTTCACCAGACGAAGCAGAAAAAAAACTGATTCGTATAGAGTCAGCTAATGGAAAAGCCATAAAACAGGTATAGAATAATAATGCCGGAATTATGTAAAAAAGCCAAGAATTCTGCTTTTTTTTGTCTATAGTCATATCCTCTCCTCTTAATATGTCTAAAATTTGCAAAAAATAGTTAAGGCAATAGCATGAAAAGGTCTATCCCCATTTTACAAAAAAATGGCGTTGTCGCATGTAACAACGCCATACTTACTATTTTTTTGAAACTATTACCTATGGTCTGTACCAGCTTCCAACACCTGCTGCAAGCTCATCTGCTGCTTCTTGAGCAGTTTTATCGCCTTTCATTACAGATATTACGCCTTGGTTCATTAATGCATAACCACTAGGTTCTGAGTCCATAAATTTTGGCCACACAAAACGTGCATCTTGAAGTCTACCTTGCGTAAGACTTAAAATTTCTGCTGCATGTGCATTTTCAATAGGAATTGATGCATCAATCATTGGGAAAAATCCGTTTGGAAGTAGTTTTGCAGCAGCTGTTGCACCTTCTACAGAACAAAGCCATGATAAGAATGCTTTTGCTTCTTCTGGATGTTCTGTTGCAGTATTGTATGTCATACCAGTGTCAGGATGGAATGTAATTGCTTTTTCGTTTCCAGCAGGAACAGGAGGAGCAAAAGTCCCCCATTCAAAAGGAGCACCGTCAAAAGCACCTGCAGTCCAAGAACCATCAAAGTACATTGCAGCTTGGCCTGTTGCGAACAATGCAATTGAGTCATTGTATGTGAGTGCTTCAAAACCTTTTGGTAAGTAATCTGCAACTCGTCCCATAATTTCGAATGCTTCTACCATTTTAGCATCATTTAGAGGCACTTCACCTGCTTCATATGCTAAACGCCCTTCTAGCCCACCAATAACACCAGGAAGAATTGCCATCATAAAGCATTCGTTAATATCCCATTCATCTGCTAAACCATTAGCGATAGGAGTAATACCTGCTGCTTCAAATTTTTCTGCTGCTGCAAAGAACTCATCCCATGTTTCAGGAATATCAACACCTACTTGGGCAAATAAATCTTTGTTAAAGTATACAACTTGCACAATAGCAGTAAACGGAATACCAAAACTTTTTCCATCTTTGGTTTGCCATGGAGCTAAACTACTTGCTTGGAAATTTTCTAAACCAGGAAGGTCAGATACATCAGCAAAATATCCATCATCGAATAGTTGCTCCCCTGTTGCGTAAGAGCGTGCATACATTAAATCTGGACCTGTTCCACTTTCAAGTTGCAACCTGAGTGTTGCATTATAATCAGGTGGATTAGTTGGTTGAAATTCGATGTTTACATTAGGTGCAACTTTTTTGTACTCGTCTAAAAGTGCATTAATTTGAGCCACATCATCGGTTCGCCAAGACCCCAAGGTTAGGTTAATTTCATCAGAATCTTTACCACCACCTGCAAATACTACTCCTGCTACCAAGAGTGCCATCATTAAAATAAACGTTAGTTTTTTCATACAAACCTCCTAAATGCATTGCGTTTACAATACATTACTGCATCAATTATTGGACATAAGCTTTGATTTGTCAAGAGTGAATTTTACGAAATTTTAGTTAAAAATGTTGAATAATGCCTAAGTTACAAAATCCCATATTTTTTTATATGCATACCATTCATCTATTACACTTTCATAGGTAGATGTAGGCTGGTTTGCGGCTGTCAAGACTCGAAATGCAATTG
>CAZUPJ010000171.1:0-3771 GCA_964622185.1 uncultured Treponemataceae bacterium | reverse complement strand
TTTGCATTTCTACATTGTATTGCTTACCATCTTCACCTGTTACCAGAATATCAAGTTCTGGACTTTTCATCCAAGATGTATCACCAATAATTACAGGGTTTTTTATAGATAAATCCCTGATAGGTTCAAATCCCGAATCTATTAGCACAGAATTTAGTAAATCTTGTAGAATGGGCTTAGCTTTTTCTGTTCCAAAAACCGCTTTAAATATAATGTCATTTACTAAGTCTACTCTCACAGTATACTCCTTGGGTGTTTTTTTTTCAATAGTATTTTCAAACAATATTGATATATATATATGTTTATTATTGTCAATTAGGTTTAAAAAAACAGAGAAATGAGAATTATTTTATCTGTTTATCATAAGAATAATTGAAGATTCTTTTTTTTTGATTGTCAATAGCTTCGCTATATACTAAGTATTGTGAATATATCTTTATTTTATTATACTACAGTATGCATACATTAATTTTTACTGGTGGTTTACATCCACAAAAAAGAGATTTTTCTTCGTATATAGGAAATCTTACACCTATAGACTATGTTATAGCCGCTGACTCTGGTTTTGATACAGCGTTATCTTTTGGTATATCATGCGACCTCGTCATTGGAGATATGGACAGTGTAAAAAATAAAGCCATTCTACAAACATACCCTAAAGATAAGGTAATTGAATTTCCAAAAGATAAAGATTATACCGACACAGAACTTGCACTTTTAGAAGCAAAGAAGCTCGGAGCAACCCATATTACGCTTATAGGCGGAGATGGTGGAAGGCTCGATCATACGCTTGCACTTTTAAAATGCTTTGAGGGTACAGTATTTCCTAATACATGGCTTTGTAAAGAACAAGTTATTGTTGTTCTTGATGAGCAAATAAAAGCACATCAAACATTTTCACTTTCTAAGGATGCTACAATATCTGTATTTTCTGTGTATGCTGATGGCAAAATAGTGTCAGATGGCTTACAATGGGAGCTTAACACTCTAAAATGGGATAAAGGCGAATACAGTGTTAGTAATTGCATTAACGAGAATTCGTCAATTGTTAGCCTCACCGTAAAAAAGGGGCGCTTTTTTGTAATTTTTCCGTATAAACATTAGAATCAAAATAGATAAAAAACTACTAAAAATGATACAATATTATTAATTGAATGTGCAATGCATGCAGGAATAATGTTCTTAAATTTATTAACAGAAACCCTGAGTATTACACCTGAAATAAAGGCAGAAAGAATTGCAGATGAACCTAAATACTTGTGTCCTATAGCAAAGGAACAAATAAAGAATAATTCAATAATGATATATAATACTGTTTTAACATTGCTTGACATTGTTTTATATGCACTGCTATGTCTAAAATAATATAAACATTTTTCGGGCAAAAATTGGCGAAAAACAATTTCTTCAAAACATGCCATTACAATTATTGAAAAAATAAACCAAACCCACAAAAGTAGTGTTCCAGGAGGTTGTGCACTTATAGTGGGAGATCTAAACTGCCCCTGTTGTGTAATTGTGTTCACTATTATGCCAGTAATTACAAGTAAAGCATATAATCCAATGCTTTTTAATATATCATTACACAGTACTTTAAAAAAAAATCCACTTTGCCGTCTAAAAGAAAGGCCAATATCGTACATTCTTATCAAAAGATAAATCAAAACGCACGCTCTTGAAAAGATTTCAACCAGTGGGTAGTGTATATTTAGGACAACTGTATTTTGCTCGTTTACAAAAAGAGGTGGTATTATAAAAACGAAAAAAACTAATAAAAATTCAAAAAAATCAAGCTCAAAGTATTTTTTTTTCATATAATCTATAGTATAATAAAAAAAGGTTTATGTATACAGCACTTATAATAATAATTATCATTATTTTTCTCATATTAATCATACGCTTAGCATCGGGTTCTTCTGCAAATGTGCTATTTTTTGCTACAGGAATTGATGCAGGCTTTTCGCCATCTGAAATAAACTTACTGTGGAAGCTCAGCTCTGTTGCAGAACTTGAAAACCCGTCATCACTTTTTATGTCTATAGCTACTATAGATCAAAGTATTGCACAAATAAAACAAATATATAGCGAATCAGGAATAGAAGAACCTGATAACATTAAGCATCTTTTGTCATCATTGTACGAGTATAGAACAAAAATTGAATTAAATCCCAGAAGAAACAAGGGGTTAAAGTCTACAAAGTCAATTGCTATAGGACAGCGACTCTATGTTGTTCTAAAAGGGGACGGAGTATTTACATCGCAAGTATTAAATAATGGACGCGAACTAACTGTGTCTCTTCCACTTAAAAAAAAGAAGGTAGTTTTAGCAAGTTCAGACTGGGTTAGAAAGGATGTTTCGGTATATTTTTATAGGTTTGACGATGCATCCTACGTTTTTGATGCTACCGTTAGAGGAACAGTAAATTTTGGAAACACAGTTGCATTATTTCTACCACATACCGAAAATATATTGAGAACTCAAAAAAGAGCTGTAATTAGAAGTACTTGTAACATTAGAGGGCAAATTTTTATCCAAGCATTGGAAATCGACAAAATTGATGAAACTTCAATTCCTGGATTAAAATGCTTAGTTGAGGATATTTCTGAAGAAGGTGCTTTAATTAGAATTGGGGGAAAAGGAAAAACCAATTTAAAATTACGCTTAGAATTTAAATTGGATGAAAAATATATTATTATGACGGGAATTGTAAAAGGTGTGGAGTATAATGAAGAAAAAAATATGTCTCGCTTACATTTTCAATGTTTGGAAACAGATGATGAAGCTCGAAATACAATATTAAACTATGTGTATACTACACTTACACAAAATAAAGACGGTGTTGCAAATTCTGACGAAAACGAGTATAATGTAGCTGATGATTATTATGTAGCGGGTGATGATACTGCTTCTGAAGAGAATTTAATAGATTCTGAAGTTTTAGAGAAAAAGCAAGGCGTACAAGCCATGCTTAGGATGGATTAGAAATTAAAGGAATGGTAAAAATGAAAAAGTATATACATAATATTATAGTTATTGGTTGTATGTTTTTTACTGCGAATATATTTTCACAAACAGAAGACATTTTAATAAAAGAGTTTGTTAAAGGAAATATTAATGAAAAAATTCAGATTCTTGAGACAGCTAATAATGATGGAAATGAACATGCTGAATTATGGATTACAGCTTTTAACTTTACCAATGATAACTATGAACTTCTCTCTGGAGATGCTGAGTATCTAGCTTTGAGTCGTACTCTTATTCAAAAAAGCAGTCAAAATAACTTAGAATTGTTACTTCCTCAGCTTACAACCTTATTTGATATTTCGGATAATTCAGCATTAATACTCGATTTACTGACAGTTTTTTCGTCTGTTACGGTTGAAAATGATAAAATTGTTATGCTAGTAAATGAGTATGCTTTAGAATTATCACAAAATTCTGACTCTGTTGATGAAAATCTATTATATTTAACACTTGAAACACTTGCTAATTTTTCAGATTCATCTTCTTTTCCTATTTTGTTTGACGCATATGTATACAGCACTAATTCCGAAATATCTGCTTTAGCACAACAAGCCTTAGTAAACTTAGAAGGTGGATACGAAAATCAAATAAGAACGTTAATTGAAAATGGCACAGCTCGGGAAAAATATTTTACTTTGCAGCTTGTGCTAAATAATTCAAAAAATTCTGATTTTTTTAAGGCAGAAATGTCAGAAAAAGCACTCTCATCGACTATAATAAGTATAGGTGATGTTTCAGCCGTAGAT
>CAZUPJ010000170.1:0-3810 GCA_964622185.1 uncultured Treponemataceae bacterium | reverse complement strand
ACTTCTTTGCCTTGCTCATTTTTTGAAATTGCATCTACTGGGCATGACTCTTCGCATGGTACTGGTATTTTTATTATTGCATGATATGGGCAATTGTTAAGACACATTCCGCAGTTTATACAGCTCTCTCCATCTATTTGCGCCCTGCCGTGCTTAATGCTTATACATTTCTTAGGACAATTTGTCATACATGGGCGGGCAACACACGCTTGGCACGCATTTGTTACCATGAATTGACTTTTTACGCATGCATTACATGCCTCGTCTAAAACGGTAAGAATAGGCCAAGTGGGTTTTTCACGAGAAAGAGATTCATTTACATATTCTTCCAAGGTTTTATCCTCGTCATAGTTTTCTAGCGAACACCCCATTCTAGCTATGACCCGTTGGCGCGCTATTTCTCTATCATGGTATATGCAGCATTGTAGTGACTCACTGTTTTTTGGAACCATAGTTCTAGATATATAGTGTGCACCCTTTTCAAGGTTATTGTTCAGTTGTAAGCGTGCAATATGAACTAAAATTTCTCTCTTTAAATGAGCTGCATTATTGTTTATATTCAGCATATCTTTCCCTTAATTGTATCTATAACACTTTGTAATGTTGCCTCTTCATGTATTTCTCCATCTATGAGTACATACGGAGCCTTTGAGTTTTTTCCACCCTTACATAGTTCAAGGCATGTTACCCCTTCTATCTCTACTTTGTCCTTAATATCATCAGCTAATTCCTCTTCTAAGAGTAATAATTCTGATGCTCCCATTACATAACAGGCTGTTCCTGTACAAATTGAAACTTTGATTTTTCCCATAAGTATCTCCTATTTATATATTTTTTTGTCTTAAAAATAATCTATTTTTACTTCTTTTAGGTATTTTTCTTCTAAAAGGCTTGCAATTTTTTTTATTACATTGCGTCTAATTTCAAGCTCTACAGGCATGTTTGGGTCTTGATGAGCTTCATTTATTTTTGTTCCAACAAAGAACTGTATTCTATCTGAATTTAAAAATAGTTCAATAATTTTTGTTGCGGGGTTTTGTTTAAGATTTTCAAGACGGGCACCTTTTTCTAAAATTTCTGCAACAGCGCCCATCGTAATTATGCCTTCTGTAACTAAATCTATGCCTGGCATTTGTGATGCCGGTGGAATAACTGGATCAAAATCTTTTAGAGAAACTTTTATAGGTTTTCCGAGTTCACGTGATATAATATTTGCACTTGTGCCTCCGCATACTATTTTTGTTCCATCAAATATGTCAAACCTATGCGCAATTTCTGTATCGCTTTCTTTGTTGATAGGAGGTCCTGTAAAGACCAACATGTCTCGAGGTTTTCTAAAATAGACAACACCACAGGTAATATCATCTTTTGGCTTATATCCATCATGAAAAACCGCTTTTTGGACAATGGTTCTTGCTAAATCACGGGCACTAATATCAGTGTGATTTTGTATTGTTTCGACGATAAAATCTTGCACTTTTGTACTACCCCACCCAAAAGGTAGAGCCTGCGTTCCCATCCCTGATTGTGTAACACCGTCAGAGAAAAAAATAAGTCTATCTCCTGGTTGTGCTTCATAGTGTGAATAGTGAAGCAGTGCTTCAATGCGAGGTGCTGTAGACTTTTTTTTTCTTTCAATTGGGGTTATTTCTTTTATTGGCTCTATAATTGTTTGTTCTCTAATAAGCACGTATGGAGGATTATCGTATTCCATAATGCGCACTCTAGCACTTGGTTCAATATCAACAAGTGTAAATGTTGCATAGCTTATTCCACGCTCTTTACAAACGGGTAGTGTATCCATGATAATATTTGCAGCTTTCCACATTGGGATATCTGAAGATATAAATTTTGTAGCCATAGTTGCAGTAAGCGTTGCTAGTACTCCCGCTTTTATTCCGGAGCCAAGACCATCAGAGAGTGTTGTAATTACTCTGCCATCTAAAACACTTTTTTGAGATAAAAAAACATCTCCTTCAGCAATGTTTTTATGCTTACATACCTGATAGTGACCTACTTCGATAAATGTTTCTGCTTTTTCTTCCGTTAGCGTATCTTTTTTTTGCTGAAGTATCATGTCTCTTCTCCATCGGAAAAAGAGGCTATAATTGAGTTTAGCATTGATTCTGTTTCTGCAGCATTTTCACCCAATAAGAAAGCAATTTTTTGTACTACTGATAAGTTTTTTGTTATAACTTTTTGGGCTTGCTTTACAACCCTTGTTTTTTGAATTTGGGGTGCTGTTATGTCTTCAATAACCCCACCTACAAACCCTTCTTTTTCAATAACAAAGACAGAAACATGGAATATTTTTTTGCCACTATGAACTTCTCTTTCAATGATTTCCGGCCCATTTTTTGATAAAACGTCTTCAAAAAATCGGTGAAAGTCTGTGATTTTTTTTAAATCTGCTCCTTCAAGGCCAGGTTTTGCTTCATACATTTCTACCGCATCATTTCCCATTAGTCTGGCAAAATTTGGATTGCACTCAACAATTTGAAGGTTTTTATTAACAATAACGACTCCGCTGGGAATGGCTTGTACTAATCCGTTTGCTTTTTTTTGAGCTAGCTTTTTCATGTATGAAACACACATTGTTTTTTCTGCTCTTTGCTCACTTATAGCTTGTGCAAATTCTCTACATGTATCATACCCACAACCTGCACAATTTAGCTCATCTGCTTTTGCGTATTTTCCAACTGACCTGAGTGCTTCTTGTATTGCTTTTTCTCCAATGCTTTCAGAAGCCATCTTACTTACAGGAACGGTACCTGATAAATCTTTTGCGACATGTAATATTGATGAATCAAGGCGTTCAGGTGCTGTTTGTGCATAATCAACAAGATTAACTCTTTTTATTGCTGTGGAGCGCTTTACCGTACATGCCGGTCCGTTTATACAGCCTCCAGGACATGCAAGCATTTCAATAAAGAGGGGTTCTGTAAGCTTTTCTTTATGTAGCCCTGCGAGAGTTGAAGGGAACTCGTCAACTCCAGTAACAGACATTACTCGAATTCCTTCCATGGTACTGTATCGCTTCATAGAGGCAATCATTCCTCCATCAATTGGGTAAAGAGTCCCTTTTGCAGCCCTAAATGGAATAAAGTTTTCATGATCTTTCTCTACGAATATTTTTTGAGGCTCAATATCTTTTTCAGAAAACCACTGCCTAAGGTCAGCAAAAGAGATACTTACTTCTATTTCGTTGAAGACGTCAGCTTCCCGTTTTTTTGAAAGGCATGGTCCTATAAATACTACGGTTGCTTCTTCTCCAAAATGTTCTTTTAAAAATCGAGAGTGGGCTAAAAGTGGTGAAGCTCTATCAGTGATATACGGAGTAAAATCAGGCATAACATGCTTGATATATTCAACCGTAGTGGGACAGGCAGAGGATAAAAATAACCTTTGTCCATTTTTATCTTGTAGCGTTTTTTCAAGGTCACATGCAATTTGAGCTGAAACTAAGTCTGCTCCTATAGCTGTTTCTGAAACTCCATAAAAGCCAAGTGTTTTTATGGCTGTAATTAACTGCTCTTTTGAACATTCAGGAAATTCTGAAATAAATGATGGAGCCAATGATGCAATAACGATTTTTTTTGTTGAAAGAAGATGTTGTGCTTTTGGGAGGTCATCCCTTACTCTCTTTGCATGTGCTGGGCAATTGATGACGCATTTGCCGCATATTATGCAAAGTTCCGGCATAATTAAGGCGTGTCCTTGTTCTACGCGAATTGCTTTTACGGGACATTGGCGAACACATTTGTAACAGTCTTGGCATTCAGTTGGTTCTGTATAAACGGGACGTAGTTG
>CAZUPJ010000169.1:0-3825 GCA_964622185.1 uncultured Treponemataceae bacterium | reverse complement strand
ATCAATACCGACTCTGGAAGCAGTGAGCCTCTTTGATGATTTTTTAACAAGTATTAATACACAGTTCCCAACTTTAAGTGTTTGCATTATTTCAGGCAACCATGACTCTCAAATGAGACTTGGGTATGCAAGTAGATTTTTAAGCTCCTTAAACATTCACATATGTACAAATCCAAACGATAGCGATACGCCAGTTATACTTCAAGGAAAAGATGGATCAAAAGTAGCATTATACCAAATTCCATTTTTACAAGCTGGATCCCTAAAAGCGGAAAACGGTGAACTTCTAAAATCGCAAGAAGACTTGATGAAAGAAGTTGTACACCGTATTCAATCGAGTCATAAAAAATTACAAAAAAGTAGCAAAGAATATGAAAACCTTTGTGCAATAGCTAGCTGCCATGTTTTTACCCTCAAAGGCGACTCTTGCGATTCTGAGAGGCTTTTTTTGGGAAATGCAGAACTTATTAATCCGTCAGTTTTTAAGCCTTTTTTATATACTGCTATTGGGCACCTTCACAAAAAACAAAAAGTAACAAATAACGCATATTATGCAGGATCTCCTCTAGCATACTCTTTTAGTGAGGCAAAAAGCGACAAATGTTTTTTACGGGTTGAACTTGATACAAGCGTAAATAAAGAGATTTGTGTTTCGTCTATTCCCATTACACCACTCAGAAAACTAGTACAAATAGAAGCAAGTTTTGAAGATTTTTTAAAAATGAAAGAGTATGCTAACGACTTTATTGAGTTTACCTGTACCGACATCCTTCCGATAGAAAACATCGCCTCAATTTTACGAAAAAAATTTCCATATATTCTTTCAATAAAACAAAAAGCTATTACAAATGCGTATAAAAACAGCGAAGTATCCATGGAGAAAAAACGCACACTTTTTGAAAAAAAAGAAGCTCTTCCAATTAGAGACATCCTGCGTAGTTTTCTACAAGACATTGGTGCAATAAACAACGATAATTCTGAAAATGCCGAATGGAAAGACAGTATTGATGTATTTGAAAAAACTGCAAAAGAGATTGAGGTAGAGCATGAAACCCAATAAACTTGTAATGATAAACATTGGACCTTTTGCAGGACGTCATGTTGTTGACTTTTCCGAACTTGACAGCATTTATGTTATTACAGGTAAAACAGGCTCTGGAAAAACAACCATTCTCGACTGTATTACGTATGCCTTGTACGGTATGCTCCCTGGTGCAAGAAAAAAAACTGACAAACGACATTTACGCTCAGACTATTGTACGGCTGAAGATGAATGCCGTATTGAATTCGATTTCAGCATACACGATAAATGCTATAGAGTTACAAGAATCCTCCCGGTAAAAAAGCTAACAAAAAAAGGGACACAAAAAGAAGCAGAAGAAACGGCAGAACTATACCATATTGAAAATAATGAAAACAATATTGAATCAATTCAACAAGACCTTTTTTCAAGCCATTCAAATATAACTTTATTAGAAAGCCAAAAAGCAAAGGTCGATAGTCGTTTACGATCAATACTGGTACTATCAGCAGAAGAATTTTCGCGCATTGTACTTTTGCCACAAGGCGAGTTTGCAACATTTCTGAGGCAAAGCTCAAATGAACGAAAAGAAATACTTTCAAAACTGTTTCCTATAGATGCATTTACGCGCATTACAGAAAAAATTAAACAAGAGCGAACAACACTCGAAATACAACTAAAAGAAATTACAAGCAAACAAGAACTATTGCAAAACACTTTTAATCCAGACACAGCAGAAGAAGAACTTAAAACACATACATCACAAAGAATCATCTTTATACAACAGTTAGATGAATTTCAACAACGAATTGCAATACTATTGGCAGAAGCAGAAACATTACAAGAAAAAGCAAAAAAAATCGAAACCTTTAATACAATAAAAGAGCAACTAGAATCCTTCCATTTACAAAAAAATGAAATAGATGCACAAGAAATAAACATATTGCGTTCAATCGAAGCTGAAAAAATTATTCCATTTATAAATAATTATACCCAATACGAAAAAGAATACAAAAAAAATACAGAAGAATTAACATCGTGCAAAGAGCAGCTAGAGTCTGTACTACATGAAAAAAACATAATTAAAACAGAAATTGAAAAATTTGACACATGGAAAAACAACCTAAAAGAAATTGCTGTTGCACTACATGATTTAGAGCGATGCCTTGGCTTACAAGAAAACATTAAAAAAAATAAACAAGAATTATTGTCTTTTGAACAAAAGGCAGAAACTTGCAAGAATAACATACAACAACTACAATCAACAATAACCTCATGTTCCCAAATTATCGAAACCGAAAAAATTGAACAAGAGAATTTAGAAAACTCTTTATTAAAACAAAAAATGCTTTTACATTCGCTTTTATTAAGTAATGATGCATTATTAGCCTTTGAAGAAAAAAAGGCACAAGACACTTACAATAATTCTAGGCTTATTTTAGATGACATGGAACACACTGCCGAATTACAAAAAATGAAAAATATAACATCTTCATTGGCAGTACACTTGATTGACGGAAAGCCTTGCCCCGTGTGTGGGTCAACTGATCACCCTAACCCAATTGAGGAAAAGCAAAGTGTGCTTGAAACGAGCGATAAAATAGATATGCAAAAAAAACTAGTAGAACAAGCAGAAGATCGACTACAAGATACACTCGACAGGCGCAAAAAGCTATCATGGGATATTGATAAAAGTAAAGAATCCTTACAAGGAAACATCATAGAAGAATGCTGCTTTTCCACTCAAGAAGAATACGTACATCATAAAAAAAACACTGAAAATAACTTACAAAAAAAACAAGAAGAGATTTTAATTATTGAAAAAAAAGTTGCAAGCATTCAAGTTGAAAAAGAAAAAATGGCTCAGCATTCTCAACTTTTACAACCCCTAGAAAAAAATATACAGGAATTACACATAGAGATTGCAAAAATTACAACAATAATTCAGCAACAATCAAATGAACTTAAAGATGTTTTAAGAAGTGATACGGAAGAAAAATCCATTGAGCAACAAATTACTGCATTACAAGCAGAACAAACAATGCTCCAAAATAAAAGTGACCTATTTGAAAAAAGAAAAACTGAAAATGACAACAGCATTCTTAGGCTCACCGAAAAAATTTCCATGCTTGAAAAAACTCTAAAATCAAACAGCGATAACCAGGGAAATGCTCAAGCAGAATTATTAAACGCGTTGGCGAAAGCAGAGAGTTTTTACCCGCAAGATGCAAACTCAAATGAAGAACTATTGTCTAAATTACAAACCATTGAGCAAGCACTTTTACCAAATCATGAAAAACAAAGACTACAAGAAAAAGTAGCGTCGTATAAAAAAGAAGTGCTACGCCTTGAAACGCTTTATGCACAAATGAAGGATGAATTGCAAACGACCGAAAATACCCTTGAACAAGATCAGCTTTTTGTTCAAGAGCAACTTCATGTACAAAAAGCATTGCAAGCAGAAACGCAAGAAAATTTTACAAAAGTGCAGCAGCGTATAACAAACCTTGAGCATTCAATAACTGAATATTCAAATACAGAAGCACGGCGAAAAGAAATTGCATCTACGTGTGAAACTATTACAAAATTACACAAAGCCATATCAGGCGACAATGCAAAAAAGATTCCGCTTGACTCATGGATTTTAAGCATGTATTTACAAGAAATTACGCTGTATGCAAATGCACGACTCAGCAGAATGTCCGATGGTAGATTCCAAATGCACTTAAAACAAGACGCGGAGGGAGGAAACGCACACCGAGGATTAGATATTGAAATATATGACGATTATACGGGGAAAGCTC